>JALUJE010000162.1 GCA_027057185.1 Helicobacteraceae bacterium
GGTGTGGGGAGTGAAGTGATGCAGCGCATTGCCGCTCCTATGATTGGCGGAGTGGTTAGTTCGGCGGTGTTGAGTCTGGTTATTATTCCTATTTTATTTGATTTACATGTAAAATGGGGATTGAAAAAAGTACGATAGGCGGTGTGGTTTGGTTTAATTCTTTTTACGTTAGGATTTCGCATATGACAACATAAGGAGTTATCATGCATTACCAATTTCCCGCCTTTGAGAAAACGTGTCAATCGCTTCTGTGCAAATATCTTACTCCAGAGATTTTCGAAGCGCTGAAAGAGAAAAAAACTTCCCATGGGTATACGCTACATCAGGCTATCAACTCTGGGGTACAAAATCCCGACAGTAGTATTGGAGTATATGCGGGTGATGCAGAGTCATACGCACTTTTTGCTCCGTTGTTTGATCCGATTATTCAAGAATATCACGGGTTTGGAGTAGATGACATCCATCAAAGTAATTTTAACCCTAATGATCTGCATGCTCCTAGTAGCAGCACTATGGAAGAGTATATTGTCTCCACCCGTATTCGTGTGGGACGTAATGTTGACAATCTCCCCTTGGGACCGGCCATTAATCAGGCACAACGCCATGAGGTTGAGATGAATGTGTCTCGTGCATTAGAAGCACTAGAAGGTGAACTTGGCGGTACTTACTTCCCGTTACAGGGCATGAGCGAGACAGATCGTAATCAATTGATTGCAGATCATTTTCTTTTTAAAGCGGGTGATCGCTTTTTAGAGGCAGCCGGACTCAATCGTGACTGGCCTCAAGGCAGAGGCATTTTTCATAACAATGCCAAAACTTTTTTGGTTTGGATTAATGAAGAAGACCAACTTCGTATTATTTCCATGCAGCAAGGCGGTGACATTCAGGCGGTCTTTACCCGGCTCTCTCATGCGGTACGTGAGATTGAAAAAAGCGTTGGCTTTTCTTACAGCGAACATTTGGGGTATTTGACCAGTTGCCCGACCAATTTGGGAACGGCAATGCGGGCGAGTGTACATATTAAACTGCCAAAACTGGGTCATGATATGAAGCGTTTTGAAGCAATAGCATCGCAACATCACTTACAAATACGCGGTATTCACGGGGAGCACTCTGAGAGTGAAGGCGGCATTTACGATATTAGCAACCGCCGCCGCCTCGGTGTGAGTGAAGTGCAGTGTGTGCAAGATATGTATGATGGTGTGGTTGCACTCATTGCTGCCGAGCAGTCCCTTTAGTGCATGCACTCACAAAAGACCTCTCCGGGGCGTTCTCCTGTTTTGTGTTGGTCTGCGGTATCATCGATGATATCGTAAAATTCGACACGAAAGTGTACCGGACCGGTTATGACAACATGGTGGAAGCGTTCGGGTTCAATGACAATTGGATGCGCGGCATCGGCATCGAGGACATTCTGCTGATCGTCTTCCCAGACAAATTGCAGTGCACCCTCTTCAACGACGACGAGCGCATACTTTCCTTTGGGCGCGAGATGGTTTCTTAAAATGCCTTTGACTACCGTTTCTTCGGTCATATTTGGGGTTGACCCTACTTTTTTTGCTCCCTTAGGCAGCGTTGCGTTTTGAAAATTCATGATATTTCCCTTACAAGTTTATGCTTATCTTAACATGTTATTCTTTTACAAATAGAACATTATAGGTAAGAAGCTAAATGTCTCAGAACAAATACACCCTATTGCAGTCACAATTTGGACACCAAACGTTTCGTCCACTACAAGAAGAGGCGGTCGATGCCATTTTATGTGGACACGATTTACTCATGATCTTACCTACCGGTGGCGGTAAATCCCTAGCATATCAGCTGCCGACACTGTTAATGCCGGGAACAACTGTCGTGGTGTCACCGTTACTAGCACTCATGCATGATCAAGTACAGAGTCTTCAAGCTCAGGGATTACGGGCACAGATGCTCTCCTCGATGCAAAGCAGTGAGGAGTCTCGCGAGATTTTTTCTTGTCTCTATCGGGGTGAAATTCAGTTTTTGTACCTCTCTCCCGAACGGCTCAATACCGAGGCAATGCGCCGTGTTTTGAGTGATATAAAGCTTAACTATTTTGTTATTGACGAGGCGCATTGTATTAGTGAATGGGGGCATGAGTTTCGAGCCGATTTTCGAGAATTACACCGACTTCGTGACTATTTTCCCAAGACTCCGATTGCGGCATTCACGGCAACGGCAACTGCTCAGGTGCGTGATGATATTGAGCGGCTGTTGCAGATGAAAAATACATGTAAATTACAAGGGAGTGTTTTTCGTGATAATTTACATATCAGTGTGCGCCACCGTATTAAAGACGGCTATGACCAGCTACTGGCATTCTTACGAGACAGAAATAACGCCGGGGAGAGCGGTATTGTCTATGCATTGTCACGAAAAAGTGTCGAAGCCATTGCGCACTACCTGCAAATAAAGGGCTTTAATGCAGCAGCGTACCACGCTGGATTGTCCACGCAACAGCGCCATGAAGCCTTTCGTGCCTTTGTGCATGATGAGGTTCCCATTATGGTGGCTACCATTGCATTTGGTATGGGCATTGACAAGAGCAATATTCGTTTTGTCGTGCACATGTCACTTCCTAAAACCGTGGAAAATTATTATCAGGAGATGGGGCGTGCCGGGCGTGACGGTGAACCTGCCGATGTCGTTTTGCTTTTTGGTGCTTCCGACCTACTTCAGCAGCGACGGTTTATTGAGATGCAGGAGAATGAGATGTATAAGGTGCAGATATCGCAAAAACTCAATATGATGCACCAATACGCAACCGGTGAGCATTGCCGCCACCAATACATTGCCAGATATTTCGGTGATGATCTGGAGTGCTGTAGGCACTATTGCGATTACTGTGTAGAACCTGAGTATGAGAAACGTGATATTACTACAGCATCTCAAATGTTGCTCTCTGCCGTTTATCGAAGTGGGCAGAATTTTGGAAAAAACTATGTTATTGATCTACTTCGGGGGTCGCGTGAACATAAAATTTTGGCCAATGGGCACGATACACTTTCTGTGTATGGTATTGGCAGGGAGTTGAGCAAAAAACAGTGGTTTGTAGTGTGTGAAAGAATGTTGGAACTGGAGATATTATCTATCAATGAACATCAGGGATTGG
>JALUJE010000163.1 GCA_027057185.1 Helicobacteraceae bacterium
GTTAGTATTGGTCTGCAAAGTCTTACAGGACAAGACGGCGGCAGTGCCATATTGGTTGATCACAATACCTTTATTTTACTAGCAGCAATCTCGATGTTGGCGGGTACCATGCTCCTCATGTGGATTGGTGAGATGATTACGCAAAGCGGTGTGGGGAATGGTATCTCGTTAATTATCTTTGCGGGTATTGTTTCGGCCATTCCGAGTGCTATTGGTCAAAGTATTACAATGATCAATACCGGAGCCATGAGCTTTTTAACACTACTGTTTATTATTGCACTGATTTTAGTGACGGTCTTCATTATTATCTATGTTGAATTGGGAGAACGCCGTATTCCGGTAACCTATGCCAAAAAAACAATGATGCAGAATCAGAACAAACGGGTTATGAATTATATTCCAGTTAAAGTAAATCTCTCCGGTGTTATTCCGGTGATCTTTGCATCGGCAATTTTGATGTTTCCCATGACGGTACTCTCTAGTAGTACCAATCCGATGATCCAATCAATTGCCGATGTACTGAGTCCTAACGGCTATTTTTTCAATTTCTTAACATTTTTGTTTGTCGTCTTTTTTGCATTTTTCTATGCTTCGATTACCTTTAATGCTAAAGATATTGCCGATAATCTCAAACGTCAGGGCGGATTTATTCCTGGAGTACGTCCCGGAAAGTCCACTAGTGAGTTTTTAAATGAGACAGCATCACGTTTGACGATTACCGGTGCCATCTATCTAGGACTGGTTGCTACCTTGCCGTTTATGATTATTAAAGGGGTGGGGGTTCCCTTCTTCTTTGGAGGTACGGCAGTACTGATTGTTGTTCAAGTAGCATTAGATACTATGCGAAAAATTGAGGCTCAAATCTACATGAGTAAATATCAAACCATTAGCGCGGTTGGTCTGTAAACATGGCGATTGCGCTTCGCAAACCTCAAGAAATAGAAAAACTTCGCGCCGCTAACAAAATTGTTGCTGGCGCACTCCAACTTCTTAAAGATAATGCAACTGTCGGCATAACACTCAAAGAGCTTGATGCGATGGCAGAAGCGTACATCCTTGATCGGGGTGCCAAACCCTCGTTCAAGGGGCTTTACGGCTTTCCAAGCAGTGTATGCTGCTCTCTTAATGAAGTAATTATTCACGGCATTCCAACGGAATATGCGCTACAAGATGGCGATATTATCGGTTTTGACATTGGTACCGAATATGAGGGCTATTTCGGTGACGCAGCCGTTACTGTTGGCGTTGGATCGATTAGCCAAGAAGATGAAGCGCTTATTGCCTGTGCCAAAGACACCTTGTATGACGCCGTTGATCTCATCAGGGAAGGGATGCGTTTTAAAGAACTTTCCCTTGCACTAGAACAGTTTATTCAGGGGCGAGGTTTTGTGCCCTTACGTGGATTTTGCGGTCACGGTATTGGAAAAAAGCCTCATGAAGAGCCGGAGATTCCAAACTATTTGGAAGGGAAAAATCCCAAAGCAGGGCCTAAAATTAAAAACGGCATGGTCTTTTGTCTTGAACCGATGATTTGTCAAAAAGAAGGAACCCATAAAATTTTAGATAACCGGTGGGATGTTGTGAGTGCCGATGGTTTACGCGGTTCACATTATGAGCATACCGTTGCAGTAATCAACGGTAAAGCTGAAATATTGTCTCAACTCTGAGATAAAATTTAGAAAGGATAGATACATGGCCAAAGATGATGTCATTGAAGTGGACGGCAAAATTATTGAAGCATTACCCAATGCAACGTTTCGTGTAGAGTTGGAAAATACTCATGTAATTTTATGTCATATAGCAGGAAAAATGCGTATGCATTATATTAAAATTTTACCGGGCGATACCGTCAAAGTAGAGCTGACACCTTACAGCCTTGATAAAGGCAGAATTACGTACCGTTACAAGTAGCTGTTTTTACATGTAAATTACATGTAACATGCTACCTCGTTCCTATTTTTTGGGTTTGAGTTGCTGTTTGATATCACGAGGAAGTTCGGAAAAACCAATATTTCGTATGCCCTTTTGGGTGACATCATTAATGATTTTAACATCAATACTCATAGTGCCCGGATGAAAGCGTATGAGTTTGTATTGATGAGTATCTATGGTAAAAATAATATGTTCATCAGAATACTCAACGCTCTTTTTTTTCTTCGCCACACCTACTCCTCAATATAAATCCCGGTATCTTTAACTTTGATGTTGCCTGCTTCTTGCAGCGTAGTCAGCGCACGTTTAAAACGTTTTTTGCTCAGATGAAAGATATTGCTAATCTCTTGAGCATTACTCTTGTAGTTATAGGGCATTGTTCCGCGGTTTTCTTGGAGTAGTTTCAATATTTTCTCGGTGTCATCATTTGATGTTGTACCGATGCGCTGCAGTGAAATATCAAGCTTACCGTCACTTCGGCGCTGTTTAATGTAGGCTGTTTTCAGATCACCGGTTTTAATGGGTTCAAAAACCTCGTTTTTGTAGATGAGTCCTTCATAAGAATGATTGACAATTACTTTGTAACCCAGCGGTGTAACGGCAAATACGAGTACCGTTACCACATCATTGGGCTGGAGCGTTTTTGGGGCTTTAGAGAGATAGTTTTGAATTTTTTCAACGCCGATGAGCCGATGGGTCTGTTGATCTAAATCTACATGTAATAGACGCTGCTCCCCTATTTTAAAAGGTGTTTTCTGTTTAGTGCGCGGTACAAAAAGATCTTTAGGCAATCCCCAGTCAACAAAAGCACCAAAGTTTGTGGTATCGACTACCTTCAAAAAACCGAACTCTCCACGCATGGCAAGAGGGAATTGTGTACTGGCAACGGGTCGGTCTTCGGAGTCGGTATAGACAAAGACATCAAGTAAATCACCCACGTTCATATCATTGGTAATGTACTGATTGGGCAGAAGTATCTCTTCTTCATCTGCTGCTTTTAAAAACAGACCGGGGTCACTCTCTCTTTCAATTTGTAAGGTATTTACGGTGCCAATATCGATATTTTGATTCATAGTGCTATTGTAACCAATGTTTCATTATGAATGGCATGAAGAGAGGCACATGTAAAAAAATGTTAAATTTAAGTTTTATTGATAGGTATAATAGAGTATAATCAATGC
>JALUJE010000164.1 GCA_027057185.1 Helicobacteraceae bacterium
GAGTGGTATTGGTGGGGGTCACTCTGGTAAAAAGTCCGTTAGTACAGCAAGGCGGCAGACCGTTGCTTCTCTTTTTTCGCGGCTTTATGGGCTTTGCCGCACTGTTGGCATTTTTTTACAATATTGCCCATATTCCTTTGGGTGATGCTATGACGTTTTCCAAAACTGCGCCTATTTTTACTGCGTTGTTTGCGTATCTTTTCTTGAAAGAGCATCTTTCGATACTGGGATGGCTGGGTATTTTTATTGGTTTTTTCGGTATTGTTTTTATTACACAACCGACGGGCTTGAGCTTTAGCAAGACCGATATTCTGGGAATTTTCAGTGGTGTGGGAGCGGCGCTGGCATATACTTCGGTACGCGAACTGCGGCATTACTATGACACCCGTGCCATTGTACTCTCGTTTATGGTAGTAGGAACATTGGGTCCATTGCTGCTTTTGGTACTTTCAGAATTTTTACATGTAAATTCACTCGATTTTATGTTGGGAGAATTTGTTATGCCCGATGGCGTAGTTTGGCTCTATATTACAGGAATGGGCATATTTGCCACTTCGGCACAATACTATATGACCAAAGCTTACGGCAGTTCCAAAGCGGGTATTGTTGGAGCGGTGAGTTACAGTAGTATTGTCTTTTCCATTGTGTTGGGTCTGTGGCTTGGTGATGCGTTGCCCGACCCGATAACGTTATGCGGCATCGTGCTCATTGTCATTGCCGGTATAATGGCTGCCAAGGGAAAATAGGGTATAATCTTGCTTTTTAACTGCATGAGGAATAAATAATGATATTACTGTCGGGTCCGTGCGTTATTGAGAGCAAAGAGAGCCTGTTTAGAATTGCTGAAGCGCTCCAGCCCTACCATGATGATGCACGTTTTGATTTCTACTTTAAAGCCAGTTTTGATAAGGCAAATCGTACTGCATTAGAGAGCTTTCGCGGTCCGGGACTTGAGGAAGGGCTGCGGCTGCTGCAGGATGTTAAAGAGACATTTGGTTACAAGATTGTTACAGATGTACATGAGAGTTATCAGGTGACTCCGGTGGCTGAAGTAGTCGATATGCTGCAAATTCCCGCCTTCTTGTGTCGACAAACCGATCTATTAGTCACTGCGGCACAAACCGATGCTCTGATTAATATTAAAAAAGGGCAGTTTATGAACCCTGCTGATATGCAGTACTCCGTGTTAAAAGTATTGAAAACACGTGGTTGTGATGCGCTGGGGTATGAATACGCACAACAACATGGAGTGTTACTGACTGAGCGTGGTTCTTCGTTTGGTTATGGTAATTTGGTGGTGGATATGCGATCGCTCGTCACGATGCGCCGTGTCGCACCGGTACTCTTTGATGCTACCCACTCTGTACAGATGCCCGGATCCGGCGGTGGCACTACCGGCGGGGACCGTTCGATGGTGCCCTATTTAAGTAAAGCAGCGGCGGCTGTCGGTGTGGACGGGTTTTTCTTTGAGACACATTTTGACCCTTCGCAGGCCTTGAGTGATGGTCCTAATATGGTAACACTCGAAACCTTGCGACAATTGACTCGAACCCTGATAAAAATTCAAGAGATAACAAAGGAGTAGCACATGATACTTATTGAAGGAAAACTGAAAGTAGTTAACGGTAAAAAGATTGCCATTGTCAGTACACGATGGAACCATTTTATTGTTGATCGTCTGGTAGAGGGGGCAGAAGATGCTTTTGACCGCCATGGTGGAACGGCAGATGATATCACGCATGTTTTGGTACCGGGTGCTTTTGAATTGCCGATGATTGTCGATCGGCTTTTAAGCAGCGGAAAATATGATGCTGTCTGTGCTTTGGGAGCCGTGATTCGAGGGGCAACACCGCACTTTGACTATGTGGCCGCCGAGGCGACAAAGGGTATTGCCACAATGAGTCTCAAATATCAAAAACCGGTTGCGTTTGGGTTACTAACCACCGATACGATCGAGCAGGCAATCGAGCGTGCCGGAACAAAATCCGGTAACAAAGGCTTTGAAGCGATGACGACGGTTATTGAGATGCTTGATCTGTATGAGAATCTGTAATGGCGACACGACATCATGCCCGCATGGCAGTGGTGAGTCTCCTGTATGCTTATGACCTAGGAAACGGTGCTATTGCACAATACAGTGAAGATATTTTAGAAGAGAAGAAAATACGCAACAAACAGCGGGAATTTGCACTGGATCTTTTTCATGGCGTTATGGAGCAGCTTGAAAGTATTGATAGTGCGATTGTCACCCATTTGAAAGATTGGGACTTTGAGCGTTTGGGCTCCATTGAACGTGCTACGCTACGTTTGGGAGCGTATGAAATTTTAAATACCGACCTGGATTCTGCCGTCATTATTAATGAGGCGATTGAGGTGGCAAAATCGTTTGGAACGGAGCAGTCACCGAAATTTATCAACGGTGTGTTAGATGCCATTGCAAAAGATAAATAGGTGCTGTTTATGTACCGTGTAACATTGGTGATACTACTGCTTTGTGTGACACTGTATGCCAAAAACAGTTGTCTGGAATGTCATGATGGGATTGAACCAATTCGTGCAAACGGCTCTGAAATGATGCAACAGATTAAAGCATTGGCACGTAAAGCCGGGTATGAAGGCAATGACTGTATTGTCTGTCATGGCGGAAATCCGAAAGAACGTACCAAAGCAGCGGCACACCGTGGTACGGTGGCATATTTTAAAACGCATGAGGGACCCAAGGAATTTTACCCGGCTCCCGGGAGTAGCTGGATCAATCACAACACGTGCGGAATGTGTCACAAAGAGCAGGTATCGGCACAGATGAATTCACTGATGATGAGTGAGCAGGGAAAAATCCAAGGGGCTTTATGGGGTTTTGGGGCGAAGGAGGGGTATAATCATAACGTTGGCAATTACGCTACCAAAAACCCCGATGATCCGCATCGACGTTTGGGAACCCAGCAGTACCAAGCCTATATGAAACAACTCACACGTATGGAGCCGCAAGCATTCCCCCATGAGATGACGGCATTGCCGCCGGCTCCGACGGCTGAGGCTATAGAGAACAATCCCTCTTTGGCGGTTTATACCTATTTGCGTCAAGAGTGCTTGCGATGCCATACCGGTTCGAAAGGGCGTAAAAAACGGGGAGATTATCGCGGTATTGGCTGTGCCTCATGTCATGTACCATATTCCAATGAAGGAATATATGAAGGGAATGATAAAAGTATCTCGAAAGAGCCCGGACACATGTTAGTTCATGCCATACAGTCATCACGAAAGGTGAAAGTCAGGGTACACGATGCCGAGTATTCGGGTGTGCCTGTTGAGAGTTGTTCGACCTGTCATAATCGGGGAAAACGTATCGGGGTATCCTATCAGGGATTGATGGAGACAGAGTATAGTGCCACGTTTGATGCACAGGGCAATGCGCAACCAAAATTGCATACTAAACGGTATTTACACATGACAGAAGATGTTCACTACCAAAAAGGAATGCTCTGTCAGGATTGTCATACTACCAACGATATGCATGGAGACGGTTTTCTAAGTGGCGCCAATTTAGCGGCTGTAGAGATCGAATGTCAAGATTGCCATGGGACGACTCAGGCGTACCCGTGGGAGTTACCGCTTGGTTATTCTGATGAATTTAGTATAGCACATAAAGAGGGTCAGGCTCGTGGATTGGCACAGGAGGTGGCACCGTACCTGAAAAAAGGCTATGTGAGCAACAAAGAAGACGGTTACCTGTTGACGGCACGAGGTAATCCCTATACACATGTGGTAAAAAAAGGGAATAAAATTGTTGTCAAGCTTGCCAGCGGTAAAGATATTGTACTCACACCATTAAAAAAACTCAAGGAAGATAAAGCACTCTCTAAGAGTGCTCTGGTTGCCATGGATCGGATTGCTGCGCATCGAGATAGGTTGGAGTGCTATACGTGTCATGCCACATGGGCACCGCAGTGCTACGGATGCCACGTCAAAGTGGATTATTCCGGCGGTAAGCAGAATATTGATTATCTTGCTGCCGCACATGATCACGATATTCACGGAACTACCGGCGGTATGCGTGACCTTAAAGATTATTTGGTTGACGGTAAAGTAACGGAGACCCGCTCGTTTTTGCGTTGGGAAGATCCGCCACTTTCTCAAAACGGAGAGGGACGTATTTCGCCGACAATTCCGGGATGTCAGGTGACGGTGACCGTTATTGGAACCGAAGGAAAAGCACTGTTGCAAAATCATATTTTTAAAATTCCTAATGTTGAAGGCGCTCGAGAAGAGGGACAAAATGCCATTGATATGTCGCCGGTACAACCGCATACGATTACAAAAAATGCCCGTGCATGTGAGAGCTGTCATGCAAGTGATAAGGCGTTGGGTCTGGGTATTGGCGGTGGAACCATGCGAGCCGATGAATCGAAGACGTTTATTATTGACCTGATGAGTGCTGATGGAACCATTCTGCCGACAATCGTCGATGAGCAGTTTTCTGCCATTGCCAATTTAAAAAATGACTATTCCCGATTTATTGATGAGAACGGGACACAGCTTCAAACGGTGGGACATCATTTTTCCCTCTCTCAACCTCTGGATGCTTCTGAGCGTGCCAAACTGGATCGTCGAGGTGTTTGTTTATCGTGTCATGATACTATACCCGATGGCAACTTAGCCGTTTCGGCAATGGTTCATGCTGCACAGATGGCCGGCATTGAAATTGATAATAAAGAACATCAAGGAATTTTAGGAAAATTGCTGTTTTTAGGGGCATGGGTACAACTGCTTGGTGGTATGATACTTGGTGCATTACTGATTTATGGGATGTATCGATATAAAAAAAGAAGAAGACAATGAGAATGAGTAAAGAGGAGGCGTTGCGCCTCATACAAGAGGGAGACTTGAAAGCGCTTGGTAAGATGGCAACTGCAAAGAAAAAAACATTGCATCCCGAGGGAATTACGACATTTGTAGTAGATCGAAATATTAACTACACCAACATCTGTTGGGTGGACTGTAAATTTTGTGCCTTTTATCGACATGAAAAAGATGCCGATGCTTATATTTTGAGCTTTGATGAGATTGATGCCAAAATTGATGAGCTTCTGGAGATCGGCGGTACGCAGATTCTCTTTCAAGGCGGAGTGCATCCTAAGCTCAAAATAGAGTGGTACGAAGATCTTGTAGCGCATATTCATACGAAATATCCGCACATTACGATTCATGGGTTCTCGGCAATTGAGATTGATTTTATTGCCAAAGTCTCACGTATAAGCGTTGAGGAGGTTTTGGTGCGTTTACATGCTAAGGGACTCGCTTCTATTCCTGGAGCCGGAGCCGAGATTTTAAGCGATACGGTACGTGATATTATTGCTCCCAAAAAGATTGATGCGGAAGTATGGATTGAGGTGCACCGTATCGCTCATCGGCTCGGAATTAAATCGACGGCAACCATGATGTACGGTACTTTGGAACGTGATGAAGATATTGTCGAACATTTTGACATGGTACGACGGCTTCAGGATGAGACAGGTGGGTTTCGTGCCTTTATTATGTGGTCGTTTCAAGGAGAAAATACTGAACTGTTGCGTCGTTTCCCTGATATACAGAAACAGAGCCCCAACCGCTATCTGAGACTGTTGGCTGTTGCACGGCTCTTTTTGGATAATGTGCCCAATATTCAAAGTTCATGGGTGACCCAGGGACCTTATATTGGGCAGATGGCACTACTGTACGGCGCAAATGATCTGGGTTCAACCATGATGGAAGAGAATGTTGTCAGTAGTGCCGGTGCAGCATACTCCATGGCAAAAGAGGAGATGGTGCGACTGATTCGTGATATTGGTGAGAGACCCGCCGTTCGCAATACGGCGTATGAGACGTTGGAGATGCTCGCATGAGATGCAAGATCGGCATAGGTATGGCAATTTTATTTTTAGGACAGGTTTTAATGGCAGCAGTGGTAGATCATATAGAGATTAAAGGGGTAAAGGTTCCGGTGGTTTTTGAAGCAGACCATCGTCTGCCTTTGGCATCGTTACAGTTGGTATTTACCAATAGTGGCAGTATTGCCGATGGAGCGGATGCCGGATTGGCGAAATTGAGTGCCAAAATGATGAATGAAGGTTCAAAAACGCTGGGAAGTGATGGTTTTGCTGAAGCACTGGACTCCAAGGCGATCGGATTGAGTGCTCATACCGGAGTTGAAACTTTTGTGTTTGAACTGAGTGCACTTAAAAGTGAGTTTCATACGGCACTGGAGTTGTTTGAATCGTTATTGGCCGTTCCCAATATTACTAAAGATAATCTGAAAAAAATTCAGACCAATACTATTGGTAGTTTGATGCGAAAAGCCAATGATTTTGATTATGTTGCCAACGTCGCACTTAAAGCACTGTTATTTAAAGGAACGGCACTAGCAGCGCCTGCTTCAGGAACACTTGAGAGTGTCAAAGCCATTACTCTGGAGGATGTACAGACCTTTTTACAGGAGCATCTGGTGCTTTCTCGTGCTATTGTCGTTGTCGGCGGAGATGTTGATTTGACGACGCTAAAGCCCCGTTTAAAGACGCTGCTAGAAGTACTTAAAGTCGGAAAGAGTGAGCCGGTTAAACATTATGAGGTGGTGCAGAAATGTGCCGATGAGGTCATTACGAAAAAGACGGAACAGGCCTATATCTATTTTGGCTCGCCCTACCATTTACATGTGGGTTCACCCGATTACTATAAAGCACGGGTGGCAACGTACATCTTAGGAACCGGAGGATTTGGCAGCCGTTTGATGGAGGAAATTCGTGTGAAACGAGGTCTGGCATATTCCGCGTATGCCCAATTGAATATTTCGGCTTCGTCGAATTACATGATGGGGTATTTACAGACCAAAACGGATTCTATGAAAGAGGCAAAAGCAACCGTAAAAGAGGTGATTGGTGATTTTGTTGCCAAAGGGGTTAGCGAGGCAGAACTGCAACAAGCAAAACAGTTTATACTCGGTTCGGAACCGCTGCGTGTCGAGACCCTGTCTCAACGTCTTTCACGTACCTTTATGGAATACTATAAAGGAGAAAAAATCGGTGCATCACTTGAGGAGTTGAAAAAAATTGAAACACTGGATCTTAAAACACTCAACGCTTTTATTTCAGATCATCCTGAAATAACGCAACTGAGTTTTTCCATTGTGACGGCACCGTAGATGTCATGCAGATTGCGCCGAAGGATGCAGTGAAATTTCAACGTCTTGGTGTCAGCTCCGCAAGCGCTTTGGCACTGCATGCTCCTACCGCTTACGAAGATTATCGGTGTTACGGTGACGTTAAGCCGTATGCACAGCTGCTAGATGTTACGATTGAGCGGATTTCAAAAACGCCGCGACTGTTAAAAATAGAAGCATTTGTACATAATCTGGCATTTAAAGTAGAGCTGCTCTTTTTTTCTCCAAAACCTTATATGACACGCCTTTTTAGCCAAGATGAGCGTTATTATCTCTATGGAAAAATAGATTTTAATGCGGGACATGCACAGGTAAGTCACCCAAAAAAAGTGGCGCAATCAGGAGGGATTACGCCAAAATACAAGAGTGTACTGCGTACTGATGTGATGAGAACACTCATGCAGCAGTACCTTACCCGTGACAATCTCGTTGCAGAGGGATTGCCTGAGATGATTGTACAGACGCTTTTAGAGATGCATTTTCCAACAAAACGTTCGGGTACGATGTTACATGAGCAGGAGGTGTACGCGCTTAAGTTTACCGAACTCTATGACTATATGTGTGCCCTCCGTAGAAAACGAAAATATTTTGCCTCCCAATTTACATGTAAGAGTGACTGGAAGGTTTGGAGTAAAACTCTGCCGTTTCAGCTTACAGAAGATCAGATTAAAAGCATAGAAGCTATTGCCGATGATTTACAAAGCGAGCATGCCGCACGTCGTATGATTGTGGGTGATGTCGGCTCGGGAAAAACCATGGTGATGCTGGCAGCGGTTATGATGACTCGCCCGCATCGTACCGTTTTAATGGCACCAACCACTATTCTAGCCCAACAGCTTTTTGAAGAAGCACAGAAATTTTTACCCCATTTGCATGTGATATTGTTGACCAATAAAAGCAGTAAAAATAGTGTTCTTGAAGATGCCGATTTTATTATTGGTACGCATGCACTGCTCTATAGAAAACTGCCTGAAACGGCACTGGTGATGGTGGATGAACAACACCGTTTTGGAACCGCACAACGTAATCTCTTGGAAAAATTGGTGACACAAGGGGAAAAACGCCCGCATTTTCTGCAATTTTCTGCTACGCCAATTCCCCGAACACAGGCGATGATTGACGCTGCCCATATTGATGTCTCCTTGATTACACAAACGCCATTTACAAAAAACATTGCAACATCTGTTATAGTTAAAAAAGATTTTCCTAAGTTGTTGGAACATATTAATGCTGAGTTGACACAACAGCATCAAGTGCTACTGGTCTACCCTCTGGTAGAGCAGAGTGACGTATCGGCATATCAAAGTATTGACGAGGCACGTCATTTTTGGGAAGAACGATTTGATCACGTCTATGTGACGTATGGAAAAGATAAAAATAAAGAGGCGGTACTGCTGGAGTTTCGAGAGAAAGGAACCATCCTGATTGCTACGACGGTGGTTGAAGTAGGTATCTCACTGCCACGGCTTAGTACCGTAGTGATTGTTGGTGCCGAACGTTTAGGGCTCTCAACCCTGCATCAGCTCCGTGGACGGGTGAGTCGAACGGGTCTTACCGGATATTGTTACCTATTTACCTATAAGGATGAGAGTGAACGCCTGGAACAGTTTTGTCGTACCGACAACGGGTTTGATATTGCCGCACTTGATTTGAAGTACCGAAAAAGTGGTGATTTGCTTGTGGGAAAACAGCAGAGCGGTCAGGCATTTATGTGGATAAATATGGCTGAGGACGATCAGGTGGCAGCAGCAGTCAAAGCACATCTAAGCGCATGATATCGAATAAGGATATCATGCGCTATATAAAGAGATAATCGGAACGCGTTACATTGACATTTCGCCTTTAAAGTATTATTAAAAATGAAAAATGTTAATATAAACCAAAACGTCCATCATTACGTTTAAAGAGGACGCGTGTTTTACCATCGGGATCAATAAAGACCTCAAACTGTTTATTGCCTTCTTTGAGATATTCCAGGGCTTCAGCGACTTCTATGGGTTTATAAAGTGGTAGTTCTACAGGAATGATCTCATCTTCTTGCTCTTCTGAGACGGCGGTAATGTCACTGGGACTGATGCGTTCGCTCTTGGCTTCATTTATACCGGCTTTATAATGTTCGACACTGCGATCATGCAGACGGCGAAGCGCCTTTCTGGCACGGTCAATAGCAATATCAATTGCTGCGTAGAGATCATCATCACGCTGTTTTATGACAACGGTATTTTTAGCGGCAAGATTGATGGTAAACTCAATGCTAAACCCTCGTTTTCCTTTACGTTCTTGAGAAGAGGCAACCGCACTGACGGAGATAATATCGAGCTGAAACTTTTGAAGTGTTTTAATGGAACTGTTTAAATGCTCTTTGATGGGTTCGGTTAGTTCTACATGACGTCCGACTAGTGATATGTTCATAATTGTCACCTTCTGTTATGGAGTAGAAGGTGATTATAGCATAGTTTTTGTAATAACATAGGTGCTTACCACTGAAGTCTCCTACTGGAGGAGGCGGAGGCATTGGAGTCGGTTTTACCGGCTTTTT
>JALUJE010000165.1 GCA_027057185.1 Helicobacteraceae bacterium
AATATGCTTTAAAGCCCGTATTTTAGGTATCTTCAAAGAATTGTGATTTTTAATTAGTATGTATTGAATTGTTACAAAATATAGCTAATGGTGGAGCTGTGGAGAATCGAACTCCAGTCCGAAACCAAGCTACTTCCAACGTCTACATGCTTAGAAAGGTTGTTGTATCTTATCTTACTTCACACAACCTGCAAAGCTACGCAAGACCAGCCTCTAAAAATTCTTCTTGAATGGAGACACATCCAAGATATATCTAAAAAAAGGTGATACTTCGAATCCTGCTTATTTAGAATCTACAGGTGAAGCAGCCCGCCTCCAGAGGAGGGGTTAAAGACTTAAGCTACTGCTAAAGCTGGGCGATAATTCGTGTTGTTTGCATTTACGCAAAATGAGCCGCCTAACGGAATTGCTCAGTCCGACATGCAGTTGAAAGCTACTTGATCCCGTCGAAACCAAGTCAGCCCCATATGAGGAGTATTATATCATACTATTCATTGATAATTTGTTTAATGCGCGATGCGAGCATGCTGCACTCTCTAATTTTTTCGCTGTGAGTGGAGCGTTCATTTAAAAGAATATTCACAAAAGCAGAACCGACAATAACCCCATCAGCACCGTAAACTTTCTCTTTTGCCGTGTCGGCATTAACACCAAAACCGACATACACCGGAGTGGGACTATGGCGTTTAATATAGCATAAAATCTCTTGAAGATCTTCATGTTCTCCTGAGCCGGTAATACCGGTATATGCCACCAAATAGATAAACTTCTTGGCATCTGCAACAATCTGCGCAATACGTTCTTGAGAGTCTGTTGGTGCCACAAAAGTAATATTTGCCACATCATACTTCTCAAACTGTGCATGATAGCATTGCGCTTCTTCATGCGGCAGATCGGGAATGATCATTCCGTTTACATGTAAATGTGAGGCCTCACGCAACAGTGCTGTCATCCCATACTGATAAAAAAGATTGAAATAACCCATCCATAAAGTATCAACATGCAAAGCCACTGCTTTGGAGATGTGAAGCAGATCCGTAAATTTAAAGCCATGTTGCAATGACAGAAAATTAGCTTTTTCTATAATGGGGCCATCTGCCACAGGATCGGAAAAAGGAATACCCAACTCCAAAGTGTCAACACCGCTCTCACCCAGTGCAAGTGCAAGGTCAATCGTAAATTTCGGGTCAGGATACCCTGAGGTGATATATGCAACAAGTTGTTTCAAGCAGTCTCCAGATCGGGAAGTTTTAGTAGCGAAAACTCTATTTTACTTAGTTCATTATCCAGCTTTAAGTCCTCTTGCCACTGTACAAAAGTATCACTGATAAGCAACATCCAGTTCACCGTCTCTTTATTTGCCGGTCCCGGTTGTGTACGCATGGTTTCTAAAGCACTTTCTACCAAAGTAGACAAGCGTATCATCGGCTCCATT
This sequence comes from Helicobacteraceae bacterium, assembly GCA_027057185.1. GTDB lineage: Bacteria > Campylobacterota > Campylobacteria > Campylobacterales > Sulfurimonadaceae > QNZR01. The sequence goes on from JALUJE010000165.1 coordinate 1,436, forward strand.
TTTAAAAATCCGGCAGCGGACTTAATGTTATGAAAAATTCGAAATAGTTCATCAACACTACGGGCATACAGTTCGGATTTTTCCAGATCAACAATAAGCGGTTCCAAGATATCGACCATCATGGCATAGTGATCCAAAAACTCATCGACGATCTCAAAATCGTAGTTACTCTCCAGTACTCTTCGTACGCCCATAATAAATTATTCTCCTATTTTGCAAAATTATACCGCATTTGTATAAAATTGCGTTAAAATCCACATTACCAGAACAGAGGGTTCACTATGATAAAAAAAATGACAATTAATACAATTAAACAATCGAAAAACACAACACCATTAGTGATGATGACGGCATACGATGCCCTGTTTGCCAATCTCTTCCAAGAGAGTGCCGATATTATTCTTATCGGTGACAGTCTGAACATGAGTTTTGCGGGAAAAAGCGATACGCTCAGTACCTCGTTGGAACAAATGATCTACCATACCAATGCAGTTTGCAACGGTGCGCCCCATACCTTTACTATCTGCGATATGCCCTTTGGTACCTATACATGTAAAACAACAGCACTGCGTCATGCCGTACGTATTTTTCAAGAAACGCCCGCTGATGCGGTAAAAATTGAAGGTGGCAGTGACAAAGCCGATATTATTCAACATCTTGTCAATAACGGTATTGCCGTATGCGGTCATATCGGACTGCTGCCGCAATCAGTTCGAGGCGAAGGTGGCTATATGGTCAAAGGTAAAGACGACACCGCTAAAGCACAGCTGCTACACGATGCACAAACCGTCGAAGCTGCCGGAGCATTTTGTATGGTTATTGAAGGGGTCAAAGCCGATGTTGCCACACACATTGCACACCATGTCAGCATACCGGTCATCGGTATCGGGGCGGGCAACGGTGTTGACGGACAAGTCTTGGTCTTTTCAGATATGCTTGGACTTTTTGAAGCTTTTACGCCAAAATTTGTCAAACAGTACCTTCAGGGAGCAACCCTCGTGAAAGAAGCACTTGCTCAATATCGTACCGAAGTGATTGCCAAAACATTTCCCGATAAAACTCATACCTACTAGGATATTGTCGTGGAACGTATTGTAGAGATTGAAAAATTTACTTCCGATGAAATCATTGAGAACTCCCTGCGTCCTAGTGGCTGGAGTGACTACATTGGACAAGAACAGATCAAAAAAAATCTTGGCGTTTTTATAGCAGCAAGCAAAAAGCGTTCTGAACCCCTTGATCATGTGCTGTTTTACGGTCCTCCGGGGCTGGGAAAAACAACCCTCGCGCTGATTATCGCCAATGAGATGCATACCAATATTAAAGTAACTGCCGCTCCCATGATTGAAAAAAGTGGTGATCTGGCTGCCATTTTAACCAACTTGGACGAAGGTGACATTCTTTTTATTGATGAGATTCACCGACTTTCTCCCGCAGTCGAGGAAATTCTTTACCCCTCAATGGAAGATTTTCGTCTCGATATCATCATTGGCAGTGGTCCGGCTGCTCAAAGTGTCAAAATTGATTTACCACCATTCACTCTAATTGGAGCAACCACCCGTGCGGGTATGCTCTCCAACCCTTTACGCGACCGTTTCGGTATGAATTTTCGCATGCAGTTTTATAACAGTAAAGAGCTTTCCAAAATTGTTATTCTTGCCGCTGAAAAACTGAACAAAACCATTCATGATGAAGCCGCACATGAAGTTGCCAAACGTAGCCGCGGCACGCCTCGCATTGCCTTACGTCTGTTAAAACGGGTACGTGACTTCGCCGATGTGCACAATGAAGAACATATTGATCTCGACCGTGCCCGATACGCACTCAATGAACTGGGCATCAATGACAATGGATTTGACGAGATGGATATCCGTCTCTTAGAATTGCTAGTTCATGCCAAAGGCAGAGCTATGGGACTGAGTACTATTGCTGCAGCACTTAGTGAAGATGAAGGTACCATTGAAGATGTCCTCGAACCCTTTCTTCTTGCCAATGGTTTTATTGAACGCACAGCAAAAGGACGTATTGCCGCACCTAAAGCCTATGAACTGTTAAACTTCAGTTATCCCATCGAGACACCAAGGCTCTTTTAATGCAACCGAAATATTTTCTCATTGCACTCTTTGCATTTGCCTTTTATATGCTCTATATTCTCTACCAGCCCTTTCTGCTTACCATTACTATTGCCGTACTTTTGGCGATCTCTACTGCCAATATACAACACCGTTTTGAAATTATGCTGGGCTCCAAACTCTTAGCAGCATCCCTCTCAACTACCCTGCTCTTCGTCATGCTTTTTGCACCCTTGGGTTATACCTTGACCACCTTGACCATTCAGCTCAATCATATTGATTCGCAATCCATCAAAATCGTATTTGAAAAAATTACCGCCCTGATTGACAGCACACCACCTTTTCTTGACCCAATCAAGATCTACCTGCACAGCTGGCTTGAAGAGCTCAATATTGGCAGTTTCGCCACCAATGCTCTCGTTGTTGCCGGAAAAATAGGAAGCTACAGTGCATCCTTTGTAAAAACATCATTTTTAATTATTATCTTCTACTTCTTTGCCCAGTACAACAGCCGTGCCATCTCCGATTTTTTAAAACGGGTTATTCAACTTCCCAAACAAGATGCCACACTACTGGGCTTTGAAATCAGTTCGGTCATGAGTGTGGTCTTTTATTCCATCATTGTGACCGCTATTTTTGAAGGTGCTCTCTTTGGTGTAGCCGTTTCGTTTATGGGCTATGACGGGCTACTTTTTGGTATTTTGTACGGTTTTGCCTCACTCATTCCCGTGGTCGGTGCTGCACTAATGTGGATTCCATTTATGGTTTATGAGTTGGCAAAAGGCAATGTTGAGTCGGCAATTTTTATTGCTTTATACACTATTGTTGTCATCTCCATTATTGCCGACACCATCATTAAACCGATGATTATCAAATACATTAATCTCAAGCTGGTAGCAACCGAGACCAAACTCAATGAAATTGTCATCTTCTTTGCCATTATTGCCGGATTGAGTACCTTTGGATTTTGGGGTATGATTTTGGGGCCGGCTATTACCGTTTTTTTTCTTTCTCTACTCGCAATTGTTGAAAAACACCAGCAACACAACCGCTTCAATGAGCCGTAATACGTCTGGATATCACCACCCAAGCAATAATTGCACCGAAAATCATCATTAGGCTTAGCATCTGTCCTTGGGTCAACCAACCGCAGCAGATATAGCCTATCTGAACATCCGGTTCTCTCCAAATTTCAGCAACAAAACGTGCCACACCGTACAATACGCCATACAAAAGAATCAACTCCCCTTCAAAATGCTTATGTTTTCGATACATGTAAATAAGGATAAAGACGACAAAGCCCTCTAAAAATGCTTCATACAGTTGAGACGGATGGCGCAGGGTATCGTGTACATAAATGCCCCACGGCATCTGCGTGACTTTACCAATAAGTTCCTGATTAAGAAAGTTACCGATACGTCCAAATACATAAGCCAACGGTACCGAAACCGCGACGAGATCCATCAGTCGTCCAAAAGGTACTTTATGACGGCGATGGTAAAGATACGAGGCTGCCAGTAATCCAATAACCGCACCATGAAAGCTCATCCCCCGAATACCGACAAACTCACCATCCATAAACGGGTTAAAGATTTGCCAGGGGTGGGTAAGATAGTAAATGGTATGCGTATCATAAAAAAGAATGTAGCCCAAACGTGCCCCTAAAATAACACCTATCTCCACCCAGATAAAATAGTCATCAAGCTGCTGTCTGCTCATGGCGATATGATCTTTTTTGACAATCCATTTGGCAATATAGAGTGCACTGACAAGAGCCAACACATACATCATGCCGTACCAATGCACCGGAATGGAGAAGAGGTGAAAGGCTACAGGATTAAACTGTTCGTATATATGATTCCAAAACTCCATAATCCCTACCCTTTAAGAATGTCGTCAATACGATAGGTAAAGAGTTCACCCGCTTCATTGACAATACTGATGGTTTGTTTCAAAAACGCGACCCCTTCTACCTGACCGGCATTAATATGCCTGCTATAGATTTTGCCGTCAAAAATATTATCACCCCCTTTTGTCGGTTCTAAAAGGTAGAGCATATCATAGGTAATAACTGCAATGTAGCGGCCGTTACTATCAGCACCGGTCACCTTGCCGTTGATGGGATAATCGAGAATTTTCTGAGCAACATTGCCTTTTAGCCGGTAGAGTGTCGTATTGCGATCATCACGATGTTTGGTAAGTAGATAGAGTCTTTTATTGTAACTAAACATGGCTTCACAATCATAATTGCGTCGATCATTTTTGTTTTGATCGGAGTAGGTAAAACGTACTACCTTCTCAACCTTTGCTTTTTTCTTTTTATATGGGTTGGGCTCCTCAATAAAATAGAGCGTAAGATGACGCCGTTTACTACGATTGTTCCCAAAATCTCCAATGACCAGACTCCCCTCAAAATAACTTAGATCTTCCCAATCACGATGCTTGGCTTTTTTTATTTTAACCCGGGAAATGAGGCTTAGATCATGGCGATCCAGTGCATACAGATAGGGTTTGTCTCCAGAGTCGTTGTGCGTCCACACTACTTTCGGATATTTTTTGGAGTACAACAATCCTGACGCTTCAGAAATATCTTTACATGTAATTTGACGGGGCTGCTGCGCCATGAGCAGCAATGCCATACCCACCAGAAGCATCACGACTCGTAACCTCATGTCTCCAACACCTCGGCAATAAGCTCAATGGGATTTTTAAAAATCGTCTTGACATCGGCTTCATGCATTGAATTATTAATTTGCATGCGACAGGCGCTGCATTCAGCAGAGACAATATGTGCGTTAGTCTGACCAATCATGGCAGCTTTTGGTCTTCCGGCAGCTTGTGCAAAATGAAATTTCTCTGTCTGCATGGTCACACCGCCAAAGCCGCAACAGGCATTGGGATCACTCATCTCCACCATATCATAGTTATGCGCAATAAGTTTGCGTGGCTCTTCATAAATACCCTGCATTTTTCGGGCATGGCATGGGTCATGATAGGTCACCCGAAAATCACTCCGTTGTTTCGATGCCAACAGGTCATTGAGATGGGTATGTTGTTCTAGCCACTCCGTTGCCATAAAAATTTTACGTCGCAGTGCTACAGCACGGTCTAGCCACTCCGGCTGATCATGAAAAAAATGTTCATAATCGACGCGCAGCATGGCACTACAAGTTGCCTCAGGCACAATAATCGCTTCCACTTCATCAATAAAACTCTCAAAATACTCAATATTTTTCTTGGCATTATGATCGACGGTAGCAAAATCACCCGTAAAATATGCTGGAGCACCACAGCAAAGCTGTTGTTTTGGAATTAGTACATCAATCTCAAGATGTTTGAGTATCGTTAACAGTCCCGAACCGATCTCGGTATAGTTGTAGTTCCCCAAACAACCTATGAAAATGGCAACTTTTCGGCTACCGCCATTGTGAATCTGTTCAGGATTGGCATTTAAAAATGAGGTCTTCCCCATAGCCGGTAACAAACGGTCTTTTTTAATGATGGGCAGAGAAAAACGTGGTTCCATCGATGCAATCTCATGTCTGATTTTAAATCCACATGTCTGAAACACATAACCCAGTTTAAAAAGAATGTCCATGGTACGGCGATGACGCAACAAGTAAAAAAAGGCTTTTTTAAACCATGCAATACCGTATTGTTGAGCAATGTCGGAGCGTACCTGCTCAATAATCATATCTGTCGGCAACGATTTGGGACAGACATCAACGCAGTTAGTACACAAAAAACAGCTCTCAAAAATATCTTTAGCAGTGCTATCGAGTTCAAGTTCTCCTCGCTTATAAGCACCAAGAAGATCAATAAACCCCCGTGGACTTGTTACTTCATCGGCATTGACATTATGAATGGTACAGACCGGAATACATTTACCGCACTTTATGCATGCATCAGATATAGCGGTAAAATCAAAAATTTCTTCAGGTGTTTTTGACACTTATACCGTCTTTGAAAAAGTTTTCTTTGATGCGGCATGCTTTGACATATACGCATCAAACGGCATACAGATGTTACGAATCAGTAAAGTTCCGGTATCAGAACATTCAATTTTGTCCTTCGATATTGTCACAAGTGCTTCCTCTGCCAACGGCTCTAACGCAGCAATAGCATCAGAAAAATAGGTATTAAAATCAACATCAAATTTCTCATTAAAGCGTGCAATGTCAAGCTTAAAATTACTCATAAGCTCCATAATGACATATTGGCGAATCTGATCGTCATCATTTAGAAGCACCCCGCGTTCAAAAGGAAGTTTTCCTGCTTCAATGGCTGCTTCATATGCTTTCATTTCTTTAAAGTTCTGCGCGTAGTAATCGTTCCCTTCACCAATAGAGGTCAGTCCAATACCAATAAGGTCGGCACCGCCTTTGGTCGTGTACCCTTGAAAATTTCGATGCAATTCTCCTTTTTCAATGGCAAGAAAAAGCTCGTCTTCAGGTTTAGCAAAGTGGTCCATACCAATCATTCGGTAACCGTGAGAGTTAAGAAAATCAATGGTATGCTGCATAATCTGAAGCTTCTCGTCAGGAAGCGGCAGTGTCGTTTCATCAATTTTTCGCATGGTTTTTTTCATCCACGGCACATGCGCATAATTAAAGACGGCAAAGCGATCGGGGTTGAGAGTCAACGCCAATTCAAGTGTCTTTTTAAAGGTTTCCAGCGTCTGATACGGTAACCCGTAAATCAGGTCAATGTTAACACTTTTCATCTGATATTTCCGTGCCAACTCCATGGCTCCTTTAGAGATCTCATACGACTGTACCCGATGCACCGCTACTTGAACTTTTTCGTCAAAATCCTGTACGCCGAAACTGACACGGTTAAACCCGCCTTCACGCAACACCTTCATCTGATCTTCGTTAATATGACGCGGATCAATCTCACATGATATCTCGGCATCGGCAATAAAATTTTTGAAATAGGATCGAATCATTGCTATGACTTCTTGGAGCTGATCGGCAGTGAAAAATGTCGGGGTACCGCCACCAAAATGCATCTGAATGACCTCGCGTGACATATCCAGATGTTGACTTAAGAGTTCCATTTCCCGTTTGAGGTACTCGATATAGCGTAACATTTTCTCTTCTTTGGAGGTAAAAACAACATTACAGCCACAGAAGTAACAGGCATTGCGACAAAACGGCAAATGAAAATAGAGCGAAAGCGGTCGATTTTTATCTTGATTTTCAAGCTTACCAATATAGGCTTCATAACTGTATGTATCGCTAAATTCCAGTGCTGTCGGATAACTGGTATAGCGTGGACCGGGTTTGGAGTATTTGGTAAATTTTGCAAAATCAAGCATCATAAAAAACCTACATGTAAATTAAAGTTAGTACGCGATTATGCCAAGGTATGGTTGAAGATGTGCTAAAAAAAAGCAATTATGTCAAAAAAGGGAGAAATTGATCGCTGATGCATAGCAAATTTTGCTATGCACTAACTCTGATTATGACTCTTTAAAATTAAAATCGTCATACGAATATTAATGGCGATAAATCGAATAATCTGCCATAACACACAGGTTCGTAAAAACTTCTGCATGCCTAGAGGAACCATCGTACCCGACTGGGCAGTATAGGGTTCTATATGTTGTACGTGTTTGTTGTCTTCTTGAATCTCACTCATGTGTCGCTCCTTAAGATATTATTCCGGAATCAACGTCCAGCCCGGCTTGAGCTGTGCTTTCCAGATAAATGCGTAGTGCAACAGGTGTTTCACCCAATGCGCCGCCAGTCCAATTTCACCGGTAGTACCATTAATATCCCGTCCGGTTCCCGGATATTTTTCAAAGTCGGGAATAATTGGATAGACCGTCATGGCTGCTGCCGTTCCGCTAAAGAGTCCTTTACCGGCCGATGCAACGCATGCTGCACCCATTTTAGACATATTTGCCGTATGTGTCGGTGTTTCAGAAGTTCCTTTGATCATGTCGCATACACTTTGTGCTACGGCTTTACCCATCATGGCAGAGGGCATTCCCGTACGCGGCGGTGTCGGATTAATCGGTGTACCGTTTGGTGAACTCATCGGCTTGGAAATAAGATGTGGCGGTGCAAATGCAATACCCACGGCAAACATATTTTTATACGTCGGATTTTGCAGTGTACTGGGCCAATCTTGCGGTTTCCATTCTTCGTACGGCTTGGGAG
>JALUJE010000166.1 GCA_027057185.1 Helicobacteraceae bacterium
ATATGACCGAGAGTAAAAATCCCATTACCATAATCTCCGTAGAAAAACAGCACTCTTTGTCAGTACATTATGCGCAACTGCAACAGCTGCGGGAGTATCTTAAAATTGTTATATTTATAGATGAGGCAAAAAATGATTTGGAAAATATTTATATGCTAGTGTGGCGTATTGTAAACAATATTGATGCTCGGCGCGATATTACGATTTTAGATGGCATTGTTATGGTAGATGCAAGCAATAAGGGCAGTTTAGATGGATTTGAACGGCGTTGGCCTGATGATGTAGAGTGTACCCCACAAGTAATAGCGGATCTCAAGCAGCGGGGCATTTGGGATCTTGACCCTGATCTTGAGGAACGCATGCAACTTTAAAAAGCTACTGTTAAGACAGTTATTAGAAAAAATGATGTATTATTTGTAAAGTCTAAAGAAAGGCAGTTACATGAAAAAATTAATATTATTAACAGTTTTAGTGCTTGCCGCATTGCCCCTAAGTGCAAAACCGTATTTTAAAGGGCAAAAAGAGTATTTAAGAGAGTGCCGTTCATGTCATGGGAGCAGCCAGTTTTTTCTTGGAAAATTTACGCCTGAACGCTGGGCAGAACTTCTGAAAGATAAAGGAAAAAAACTCGCTTTTAACCATATTAAAACCGGAAATTCCGCGGAGTATTTTAAAAGTAAACAGTACCTGAAAAGAATTGAATATTTTCAAGCGTATGTGACGCATTACTTTAAAAAAGCAAAAAAACAATAATAAAAGCTTCCTCATTTTCTATAGTGCCTTCAGTTAGGGTAAAATAGCATACTTTATTTGTAGGATGTTTTATGGAAAAAATGTGGTCAGGTCGCTTTCAAGAAGGTGCATCATCGCTGTTAGATGAGTTTAATGCCTCCATTATGTTTGATCGTCGACTCTATAAAGAAGATATTGAGGGCTCAATAGCGCATGCTCAAATGCTCCGGAAGCAAGGTATTGTAACACTAGAAGAGTGCGATGCTATGATCAATGGCTTGCAACAAGTTCTTGAAGAGATTGAAACCGGTGTGTTTATATGGAATATTGCCGATGAAGATCTGCATATGGCTATAGAAAAACGTCTAACGGCTCTTATCGGCGAATCAGGAGGTAAGCTTCATACGGCGCGCAGTCGTAATGATCAGGTGGCCGTCGATTTTAGACGTTATGTCATACGTAAAAATCTTGAGATTGCAGCGTTGATTAAATCACTTATGGAGGTGATTGTCTCCATGGCCGCCCGGCATACGGACACTCTAATCCCGGGAATGACTCACCTACAACATGCCCAACCCATTAATTTTGCTTTTCATCTTCTCGCCTATGCTGCGATGTTTGAACGTGATATTGAGCGTTTTAGACAGAGTGCTCGTCGCAATAACATCTCTCCGTTAGGTTGTGCGGCACTTGCAGGTACGCCGCATAATATTGATCGCAATATGACCGCGCAGGCTCTGGGGTTTGAGGGTGTAAGCACGAACTGCCTTGATACGGTAAGTGACCGGGATTTTGCTTTGGAGATGTTGTTTAATATTGCAACGATGATGATGCATATTTCACGCCTGAGTGAGGAGCTGGTGATGTGGTCGAGTTATGAATTTGGTTTTGTCGAACTGAGCGACGCGTATGCCACGGGATCTTCCATAATGCCGCAAAAGAAAAATCCTGATGTTCCCGAACTTTTGCGGGGAAAAACCGGACGGGTAAACGGTAATCTTATCTCTTTGCTTACAGTAATGAAAGGACTGCCTCTGGCCTACAACAAAGATACTCAAGAAGATAAGGAAGGGGTTTTTGACAGTATTGATACTGCCGAACTGTCATTGCAGATACTGCGTGAAGCATTGGCAACCATGCAGGTCAAGACGGATGCCATGCAGCGTGCATGTAAAATTGGGCATTTGAGTGCGACCGATTTGGCAGATTATCTGGTAGTACACTGTAATATTCCTTTTAGAACGGCACACTTTATTACGGGAAAGGCGGTGGCACGAGCAGAAGAACTTGGTATTGACATCAGTGATCTTAGTTTTGAAGAATTGCACCGTATTGATGCGCGCATTGACGAAAGTGTCATGCCAAAGCTTCAACTCAATCACTCCATGAATGCCCGGATTTCTCAGGGGGGTACGGCAACGGTACGTACTTTGGAACAATTAATATATTTTGAACGCTATCTAAAGGAGTTGGAACTATGAATGTGACTGTTACCCATCAAGATGGGATGATATTTGAGGCAAAAACGGCTAAAAGTAGTTTTATCATTGATTGTCCTGTGATATCTCCGGTTGAATATTTTTTATCCGGACTTATTACCTGTAGTGCGACCGATATGATTTTAATGCCGAAAAAACAGGGTTATGAGGTGCGTAATCTTACTGTAGAAGGTGATGTGGAACGGGCTGCAGAGCATCCTCGAAAATTTGACACATTGCATTTGACCTTCTCCTTTGATTCTTCGGCAGAGGATACGTTGGCAACACGTTGGGTTATGGCATCGCTAGAGACTTATTGTTCTACCTTAAATACGGTGCGTGAGAGTGTCACCATAAGTTATACGATTCGTCATAACGGACAGACAATTATCAAAAAAGAGACTATGATCAGCGGTGGCGGAAGCCATACGGACTTTGGTGATATTGGTGGCTGCCCTTCGTAACAAGTGAATAAACTACATCAATTCTACACACTAATGTGCTACAATTTAGCGTGATAACAAGGAGTGTAGTATTGTGAAAGATATTCTGTTTTTAGAAGATGACAGACTTTTGGCTCAGAGTGTTCTTGATGTATTAAGTAGTGCGTCGTACAATGTCGATTGGGTGGAAGAGGGTGACGAGGCGGCCGATGCATCTTATGACCATAATTACAAACTCTATCTTTTCGATGTCAATGTTCCCGGACTTAATGGATTTGAGCTTTTAGAACAGTTGCGACGAAGCGGTGATACGACTCCGACACTGTTTTTAACCTCGCGTAATCAGATAGAGGATCTCGAGCCTGGTTTTCAGATTGGTGGCAATGATTATATTCCAAAGCCCTATGACCTACACGAA
>JALUJE010000167.1 GCA_027057185.1 Helicobacteraceae bacterium
AAATATTCCTTATTATTTTTGTAAAGATTTTTCAATTGCCTCTTTTACATGTAAAAAATCTTTACTGTATGAAAAGCAGCGGTCAACCTTACAGGCTAAAAATTCCTTACTGCGGGACGCCCTGGTTACCAGAAACGGATAAGCAATGTGCTGCAGCATATTTTTATATCCCAGCAAAACTGCTTTTTGTTGCTTCAGTGTCACCACCCCATAACGGCGCATTAACCATGCCCGTGCGGTTGAAGGAGCCTTGGTGACATGACGTAAAAAGTGTGCTTCAAGATAATCAAGTGATTTATTGGCAATATGTTGCAGTGCCAAAGTACCGTTCATAGCAGCAAGTCGTTGCATATTTTGTAACATCATACCCATAGCAGACGTATAGTATTTATCGTTGAGATCTACCGAAACGCTAGGTTCTGATGCATTCAAATACCACTCACCATTCCTATAAAAGAGTCTTAATGCTCGTTGCATCAGCTGCTCAGAATGTTCCAGATAACGCCTATCATAAGTTTTTTCATATGCTTTAATATAAACTTGGATAGCTGCCGCATAATCCTCCAATAATCCTTTGACATAGGGAGTATTGCCCCGATAGCTCTGATGATAGAGTATGCCTTTTTTCTCCAGAACCCTACTGAAATTTTCAAGCGAAATTTTTGCCATCAGCTCATAGCGTTCATCAATAACACCGGCCTCAAACAGTGCAGTAATCATCATAGCGTTCCACGAAGCAATAATTTTCATATCTATAAAAGGATACTCCTTATCAACACGCAATATTTTCAAAGCGCTACGGAATGCCTGAAATCCTTTGGGACGTTCTGATGTGTAAAACCCTATATGTACCCTATTGTCAAAATTGCCATGCCCGCGAAATTCCATTGCTTTTGCAATGGAACGGTTAGCGTCATACTCGAGGAGTGCTTTGGAAACTTCATCAACACGATAACTAAAATAGGCTCCCTCTTTATGGTTAACATCGGCATTGGATGCACTGTAAAACAGCGCATTCTGTTCAAATCGAGTATAAACCATATTAATGGTCTCTTTGACAATATCGGAATACAATTTATCTTGAGTAATTTGATAAGCTTTGACATAAAGGGGAATAAGCTCTGCCTGATTATAGAGCATTTTTTCAAAGTGTGGAATCTCCCAATTGGCATCAACGCAATAACGAAAAAAACCGCCATCTATCTGATCGTAAATACCTCGAAGCGCCATCGTTCGCAATACATTCAGTGCCATTTGTCGTGCTTTAACAAAGCCTAGATCATGTAACACAAAGAGTAGCTCTATTTTAGAAGCCTCTGGAAATTTTGGTGCAATACCAAAACCATGATAGATAGCATCATACTCTTCTTCAAGTGCGTGAAAAAAACTTTTTGCATCGGTAGATGCCTCTTGTTGCAGTACAGTTTTTTTTGCCTGAAGTGCCACAATAGCACGAATACGTTTGGCAATATTTTCGGGTCGTTTACGGTAGAGATTTACAAATTTCATGAGAGTAGTATTGAGCCCTTCAACACCATATTTTGGAATGTTGGGAATGTACGTGGTAATGAAAAAGACCTCTTGTTTCTCACTCATCATTACCGTCAATGGCCAGCCACCGGAACGGTGGTGTACTTTTTGGTAAATATTCTGATAATAACTGTCAATATGCGGCATCTCTTCACGATCAACTTTAATGCTAATAAAGTAACGATTCAATATCTCCGCTATGGCATCATCTTCAAAAGATTCACGAGACATGACATGACACCAATGGCATGTACTGTAACCAATCGAAAGGAAAATGGGTTTATGCTCCCGGCGTGCTGTCTCAAAGCTCTCTTCATTCCAAGGCAACCATGCAATACGCTGGTGGGCATGGAGTTGCAGGTAAGGAGATTCTTCATCGATCAGCGCATTGGTAAACGGTTTTGCCTGAAGTGACATCCCTATCAACAACAGTATTAATAGCCTACGCATACTCAATACTCCTTACAAACGCAATTGTAGAACAATTCTCATTAATTTCGTATCACTTTTTTATGTTAGAATTTGCACTACCATGAACATGAAGGAATCCTATTGAAATACCTACTCATTCTACTTACTATTGTCTCACTTATCCATGCAGAAGATATTTACGAAGATGACCTTGATGCCAAAGAGGCTTACAACATGCAAAAAGAGGGTAAAGCCATCATTGTCGATGTCCGAACTACGCTGGAGTATGTCTATACGGGGCACGGTGTCGGATTTATCAATATTCCCGCATTCTACTGGACGTATGAACCAAAATCGATTAAAGACCGAGTTAAAAGTGCTGCTTATGAGATTAAAAATGCGAAAGTCAAAGATCATAAAGCCTCTCAAAAACTTTACCATGCTAAAGAGGTCCCCAACAAAAATTTTGTCACAGAGGTCATGGAAGCCATGAAGCTCAAGGGTGTTGACAAAGTTATTTTAGTCTGCCGTAGCGGTCCACGTTCTGTGGCCGCGGCCAATATTCTCGCCAAAGAAGGCATTAGCGCCTACAATCTCGAAGACGGTTTTATGTTTGGATGGAAAGAGGAGAAGATGCCCTGGGGTGGCTACTGAGAAGGGCGTTTTAGCAACACACCCATCTCTAAGTGTTCGGTATAGGGAAATTGGTCAAACAGAGCCATTGACATGACGCTGTAAGCATTACCCAAACGTTTTAAGTCCATTAGCAGGGTCTGGGGATTGCAGGAGATATACAGTATGGTCTCAAAACGTGATGCAAATTGACAGGTCATTGCATCCATACCCGAACGGGGAGGATCAACAAATAGCGTACTAAGCGCATAAGTATCCAGATCAACTGCTTTCATACGCCGAAACTCTCGAACGCCGTCAATTGCCTGTATAAATTCCTCGGCACTCATGCGAACAAATACAATATTATCCACATCATTTAGAGCCATATTGCTTTTGGCGGCATGGATGGAACTTTTTGAAATTTCGGTTGCTAGTACCTTGGAAAATATTGACGCAAAGGGAATGGTAAAGTTTCCTGCGCCACAATAGAGTT
>JALUJE010000168.1 GCA_027057185.1 Helicobacteraceae bacterium
CTGCCGACGAGCCCGATAAATCTTCTGAAAAACCGGAAAAGAGGTCCATGTCTCAAAAGTCGCAGAAGGAAGATTCACGACAGGAAAAATCCCATCAAACGGCTAAAGCTACGGCAACGGAAAATGACAAGATCATGAGTCACTTAGAAGAGCAGAAGTGGCTCAATGAGCTGAATAAAAATCGTACAGGGCATCTGTACCAACTTCAAAAATTAGAGAATAGAAATGAGAAAAACTATGATAAACCTTGGTAAAATTTTAATATTGTGTGTACTGGCAACGAGTCTGTTGCATGCGAAACTTCAGGTTGCTGTGGATGCTGATCATGTCACGATTGGTGAGCAGGTTCGTTTCAGTATTACGGCAGAAGGTAACAACGTCGTGCCGCCGACCATAGAACAACTGTGCGGTGAAGATATTGTCTCGAGATCAACCAGTACCAGCGTACAGGGTATTAACGGTGTTTTTACAAAAAAACAGATATTTGAGTATCGTTTTGTTCCGACAAAATCATGTACCATTGAACCGATTGAAGTTATCGTAGATGGAAAAAAAGAGATGACAACACCGCTTGGTATTACCGTTTCTCCAATGAAAATAACCAAAGACAGTCAATTTATTTTACGGCTTGAGACAGATAAAAAGCGTGTCTATGTCGGTGAACCCTTTACTTTAACGATTCTTTTTAAACAAAAACATGGTGCCAATGCGGTGGATTCCAAGTTTACGCTGCCACCCATGAAAAATTTCTGGGTCAAAGAAGAGTCTGATGGGCGTAAATTTGAAGAAGGTGGCTATACCGTGCAGCGCTTGAACTATGTGCTTGCAGCGCAAAAAAGTGGTTATCATACCATTAAGCCTGCCCGCATTGAAATTGCGGCACGGACACAGCGTCAAGATACGTGGGGTCAGTGGTTTGCGACGCTCAAGTGGCGTACCTATTTCTCCAATGAACTGGAGCTTGAAGTACTGCCGTTACCTAAAGATATCTCTATTGTAGGAACGTTTCAGATTGACGCTGAAGTTGACAAAACCGAGGTGAATTCTTCTGAGGCGGTCAATATGACAATTAGTATTACAGGAAGCGGCAACTTTGAAGATATTAAAGGTTTTAAGCCGAAAATCCCGGGAGTCGGAATTTTTGATGAAGAGCCCTCGACGGAAGCCTATATGGAGCAAGGAGCGTACAAGGGAGTATGGCGTCAAAAAATTGCTTTTGTACCGACGCGAGATTTTACTATTGAGCCTTTTACTCTGCACTATTTTGATCTCGAAAGCAACAGCACCAGGAGTATTCAGACCCGTCCGATTGCAATACATGTTACCCATACGGCTCCCGTGAGTACGTCAGAACCTATGAAAATCAAACGCTCCAAGGAAGCGACTCCGGTAGTCACAAGACAACAGGAAGGAGATACCACGAGCGCCTTGGGCGGCGGTTCATTCCTATGGGGTCTGGGTATTGGTTTGATTCTGGGGGTACTGTTGGGGCTGCTTCCTTGGAGCACATGGCTGCATCGTAAAAGCCGCCAACCGGTACGCTTTAAAGATGAGCGTGATGCCTTGAGCGTATTGCTAAACCACTTGGATGATGCTGATGCCGCCGATATGGCGACGAAACTTGAAGCAAAGTTGTATGAGGGTAAAGCGGTAACGATTGATACGAAAAAACTCAAAGTACTCTATAAAAAATACATGTAAATTACGAGAAAATCTCCTGTAGCGTATTGGCGGCTTTCATCCGATCGTGCAAGGTACTCCAGTCATCATCCTTGATGGAGTGTTTGAGTGTGGTGAGCTCGGTCTCAAAATGTTCAATGGCATGCAGTAGGTTGGTTTTGTTCTGTCGAAAAATATCTTCCCACATCTGTGGAGAGCTTTTTGCCAGACGGCTCATAGACCGAAATCCACCGGCAGCAAGCAGTAGGATATTCTCTTTCTCTTCTTGAGAGAGTACTGTATTGGCGAGAGAGAAAGAGATTATATGTGGCATATGGCTGATGTATGCCGCATGGCGATCATGGTCATGTGAACGCATATAGTGTAACTGCATATGAATACCGCTAAACAGGCGCACGGCAACTTCTTGCTGATGCTCACCGCTCTCATGTAAGTCACAGAGCACGACAATCTTATCTTTAAAGAGATCTTCCACAGCGGCATCGGGGCCATAGTACTCGGTTCCTGCCATGGGATGTGCCGCAACAAAATTGTGGCGAATGGTTGCCGGAACTGCATGAAGAATCTGTTCTTTGGTACCCCCAAGGTCAATGAGGGTGGTTTGCTCTGAAATATCGACAAGATCATCGAAAAGGGCAATAATGGCATTGACGGGAATGGCTAAAAAGATGACATCACACTGTTTAATACTCTCAAAATCAACCACGTGATGAATGAGTTGACGTTTTAGGGCAATTGTTTGATGTTGCGTATTATGGTCGTAACCGACAACTTCGCGGACAAACGGGAGTTTTTTAAGACTGAGGGCCAAAGAACCTCCCATTAATCCCAGCCCGATAATACCTATTTTCATGACATCGCTCCGTATATATTGAGCTGAAAGTCTACCATGTTATTCTTTATGTAATGCCGCAATGGCAACGACTACTTCAGAGGTTTTCTCTTTCACCAGAGAAATATCAGATGCCAGTATTTCGATCTCTTTGGCATTATGGTTCATTTGCTGAGAACTCTTGCCAATTTCTTCGACGACAGAATTGATGCTGATGTCAATATCTGCGAGTGATTTTTGTGTTTTTTCTGCCAAACTCCTGACTTCATCGGCTACGACGGCAAAACCGCGGCCGTGTTCACCGGCACGAGCGGCTTCAATGGCGGCATTTAGGGCTAATAAATTGGTTTGGTCGGCAATATCTCGAATAATATTGAGCACCTCTTTCACGCCGCGTGCTTGAGTATCGAGCTCTTTGACATTGGCAGCCATCTCGCTCTCTTTCTCATTGGCTTGCAGCAGCTTTTGTGTGGTCTGATCCACGATGGTATCGAGTTCTTTGATGGTCTCATTGTTGAGGGTTACAATGGTCTGTTGAATTTTTTTAGAATTTTGCTCTAACTGCTCTTTTTGATCTTTGTTGTCTTCTTCAAATTGCTGGAGACTCTGACCCAAACTGTTGACACCGCTGACCAACGCTTTCATGTCGGCAGTGAGATTGGCAATTTCAATGGTATGACTGTAGTCATGATTTTGGTACTCATCAAGACGACTGCGCGTCTGTGAGGTAATGTGTTGTATGTTGTCAAGCAGCTGATTAAAGGAGCGAGTCAGTGCCGATGTAATGTGATTGCGTGATTCACTCGTAATGCGGTAATTGAAGTCGCCGCTACTGACTTTTCCGGAAATGAGTAGCAGTTCTCCCATGATTTTGAGATCATCATCCATATTTTTTTTGTATAGATGCAGCACATGATTTAACTCCTGAGCTACTTCATGGACAATAATATTGGCCTGTTTATTGACGACCAACGGTTCAATTTCATTGGACTGAAATGAGATATATTGTGCAAAATTTGAGACAAATTTTTTGGCTTTGATAATCTCTTTATACGAAGTATTGAGTGGAAAATAGGCGAGAAAACCAAGGAGCAATGCCAAAAAGAGAAAAATGAGATTGGTTTGAATAAAAGAGACAAAAAAATCATTGGCTAAAAGAGTGAGATCCTCATAAATAATGAGTTTGCCTATAACCGTACCGTTTTTCCGAAGCGGTTCTACGAAAAACGCGTAATATCCGTCATTGTAGTCATAAAACTGTATGGTATCGGTATTGTCCATGTCAACACTCTCAAAGAGTTCGGCTGTAACATGGTCATGCAGTGGTTTGAGGTAATAGGTGTCTTTTTGAATGTAGCGGTGGTTGTCGTCTGCATTGCGTGTACTACGGTATGTATCGGCATTTAAGGCAGAAATGCAGTGAATGTTAAAAGTATGCAAGTCTTCTGCTTTAATGTTACTGCCGAAGTGGGTGACTTTGTTAAACAGATCAACTTTGATTTTGGCAATTTCTTTAAGATGACTTTGATAGGTGTAATACGAACTGATATTAAAGACCACCGATAGTGACAGTGCCATGAAGGCAAGGGTCAGTATGAAACGACCTTTAAAGGAGTGAAAAAGTTTAGACATTATGACCTACCTGTATGTTTATGACGCATGGTTGCATAGAGTGCATCATATTTTTGAGTCTCTTCTTTTGTTGCCATTTTTCTAACAGAGAGATATCCTTTTTGTCCATCGGAGTTGGTATAGGGAAATACGGTGGCATACACCCAGTAAAAATTGCCGTTTTTGGTACTGTTTTTTACGAATCCTCTCCAAATATCCCCACGTTTTACCGTATCCCAGAGATCTTTAAATGCCGCCTTTGGCATATCGGGATGGCGGACAATATTGTGTGGCTTTCCTTCCAGTTCAACAACACTGTACTCTGCAAAATAGCAAAAGTCTTCATTGGCATACTTAATAAAACCTTTTTCATCGGTTTCTGAGACAAGAAGATGGGTTGGTGACAAAAATATTTCCACATTAAACTCCTGTTTTTGTTAGAATTAATTGCAGAGACTATCACACTATAAATTAAATTATGTTTAATTATAAGAAAAAAATCTTCTGACATTCTTTTCTGTAAGATCTTCGTTCATTATACAGTGAGATTTACACAACATTAATCGACAAGGTGATAAAATCAGCGGTTACTTTATTTTGAGAAGATGTTGAATGAAAAAAATTATATCTATGTGGGTACTTTGCGCAGCCGTGTATCTTCATGCCGTAACGGTTAAAGAGATTGCCTTCGATGGTATGGTACATATTTCAAAAAGTGTTGCCATGCAGATATTACCCTTTAGAGCAGGGGACGAGATTACCGAAGGCGATATTGATCGTGCCGTACACCTACTGTTTGATCAGGGATATTTTAAAGATATATGGGTAGAAGACAATCAGGGTGTCATAACGTTCCATTTTAAAGAAAAAGAGATTATTTCGCATGTAGAGATGCGAGGCTACAAAGAGAATGATGCAGAGGCTCAAGAGACGCTGTTGCAGATCAAAAAAGGTTCGCTGTATGATGAAAAAAAAATCGAAGCGGCTAAGCGTCGGATTATTGAAGCCATTTCAGCAGAAGGTAAAATTGATACGGTAGTAGAAACACGTATCGAAAAATTGAAAAATGGTAGTATTAAAGTTGTTTTTTTGGTGAATGAGGGTGAAAAAATCATTATTGAGTCCCTTGAGTTTAATGGAATGCACGGACTGAAATCCGAAGATTTTGATGGGGTACTTGCCAATAAAAAAGCGGAAGTAATGGGGTGGCTCTGGGGTCGAAACGATGGTGAAATGCAACTGGCTCAACTGGAATATGACCCTTTGCGTCTGCGTGATACTTATATGCAGCATGGCTATTTAGATGCTAAAGTAGA
Source organism: Helicobacteraceae bacterium (assembly GCA_027057185.1). Classification (GTDB taxonomy): domain Bacteria; phylum Campylobacterota; class Campylobacteria; order Campylobacterales; family Sulfurimonadaceae; genus QNZR01. The sequence continues at coordinate 5,440 of JALUJE010000168.1, forward strand.
TGCCCCGTTTGTTCGTGTCAATTTCGATACGTATCGTGCTGATATGAGTTATCAGATTGAAGAAGGTGACATCTATCGTGTGAGTGACATCTCGATTGTCCAGCAGCATCACGTTGCGGAAGATGCTGCACTGTTTAGCGTGATAGAATTGAAGAAGAATGAGATTTTTAACATTAAAACGTTTCGTGACGACGCCGAGCATCTTAAGACGGCAATTGCCGATTTGGGGTATGCATATGCTCAGGTACAACCGGATTTGCAAAAAGATTTTCAGAGTAAAAGTGTCCATGTAATCTACCGTGTCATACCGGGAAACAGAGTGCGTATTCGCAATGTTATTATTGACGGAAACGGTCGAACACTCGATCGTATTATACGGCGTGAACTTTACCTGGCTCCAGGCGATCTGTACAATCTGACCGACCTGAAGGATTCGCGTAATGCTCTGGGACGTACCGGATTTTTTGAAAGTACCACCATAGAAGAGCAGCGTATTAACGAATCGATGATGGATCTCATTGTTAAAGTTAAAGAGGCACCCACAGGCAATATTCAGGTGGGTGGCGGCTACGGAAGTTATGGCGGTATCTTGTTTAGTGTGGGTGTTGAAGATCGAAATATTTTCGGCAGCGGTATTAATGTTGGCGTTAAACTAGAACGTTCTGACAGAACCGATAACTACTCGTTCAACATCTCCAACAAGCGCCTTAACGATAGTGACTTTAGCGGAAATTTTTCTATCTATACAACGCGTAATGAGTATAACGATTATACGGTGTCGTCCAAAGGGGTGAACCTGGGTAGCGGTCACCGGTTTACCCGTCATTTAAGTGGGTATTTGGGCTACAGTTATTCTGCTAACGAATACGAAGATATCAATACATCGACCATTAACTATAATTACCGTGTCTTTTTTGAAAATTATTCAAAAAGTTCTTTGACACTGGCGCTGACATATGATGATACGGACGACTATTATTTGCCTCGAGAAGGTATGATATTGAAACAGAGTCTGGAATATGCCGGCTTTGGCGGCGATGCCAATTTCTTGAAAAGCCGCACCAGTTTTAACTATTATTATGGACTACAAGATAGCGTCAATTTTGATTTGATTTTACGCTATAAATCCCGATTTCATATTGTTAAAGAACGGAGCTATTTACCGCTGGCAGAACGTTTTTATATGGGTGGTATGGGAAGTGTTAGAGGGTACGAATCGTATTCCATTTCACCAAACTACATCAATACCGAGGGTAAGAGTAAACGCGTTGGAGGCAACAAGACCTTTTCAAATAGTCTGGAGTTGAGCTTTCCACTTTTGCCAAAAGCTAAGATGCGTCTGAGTACTTTTTATGATTGGGGGTGGATTGAAGGTAATGTTCCTGAACATGTAGGACTCTACAGTATTCAATATGGCGCAAGTACTAAATCCCAGACTCGAAGTTCTGTCGGTTTTGCTATTGAGTGGTTTTCGCCGGTAGGTCCGGTCAATCTTATTTTTGCAAAGGCTTTGGATGATAAGCCACACGATAAGACAACCAGTTTCGAGTTTACTATAGGACAGAGGTTTTAATGAAAAAGATGCGAGCATTGACAACACTGCTGCTAAGCAGTACGCTTATTTTTTTGAGTGGCTGTGGGGTCAGTAATGACAATTTTACGAATGAATACAGTGTTAAAGTGTCTGCGTTGCACTATATTAAAGATGCTAATGTTACCATTATGGATCGGCATGCTCGTTACCGGGAACGTGGTATTTATGATTTTAATACAACTATTTCCGGCGTACGCCTCGCTGTAGGCGGTGTTTATGTGACGGATGAAAATAATGAGAGCAATGGCTCACTGCAATCGACATTGTGCCGTCATTATTTACCCGAGCTGGATACCACGGTAGCACAATTGAAGTTGAGTGCGCCAGCAGAGCATGCCCCTTATGAGTATATTAACATTAATCCGTTTACCACGTTGCTGGTACGAGGGGATTTTTCTATGGCAGCGTTAGCCCTGGAGTATCCGATTGCCGCATCTATAGAGGAGCATTTCGATTTTGATACTGCAGCGGCACGTAAAGCAATAGCGTACGCTCAGGAAGATCGGAACTTGACAAAAGAGATCTGTGATGCACTAGAGGCGCTGCAAACCCTTCAATAGCAGGTGATGCTCAGTGGTTTTGGTATGGCAATAGACTCCAGGCGTTCTTTGGCAATATGAATGGTGTTTTCATGGGGAATAACATGTAAATGGTCGACGTGCAACTCCAAGTTAAAGTCCATGCGTTGTGGACGGTGTGCCAACAAGATATTGCACAAGGAGAGCATAAAGGTTAGGCGGTGCAACAGTGCTTCTTTGGGAAGCAGCGTCGCATAGCGCTGGTAATGAGACTTGCTTGGTCCTTTTTTATTTTGATAGCGCGCGAGGGTAGCAATTAAAATGGTTTCTTCATGAGTATAGCCATATTCCAAAGCACTTTGTATGAGATGATAGCTGTGCTGATGATAGGAGTAAAAGTGAATGGATGAACCGATTTTTGCGAGTTTTGTGGCGGTTAAGAGGTACGGTCTATACTTAGGATCAATATTGAAAATTGGGTGTAGTATGTCAAATAGTGTGGCAGAAACATGCACCATTAATGATGAAAATTTTTTATCGATGCTATACATATCTTGTAAATAGGTAACCGAAGGATTGTAGTTTTCTGGAAAATAGTTGTTGTTACTGCGTAAGATATCACTTAAATAGACACCTTCGCGAACCCCGACACCACTGGCGATCATGGTATCAGCATGAAGACGCTTCATCATTCGCAATAAAATGAGGACACCCGGACGAATAATATCGTAACGTTCTGGCTTGATATGAAGCTCTGTGAGTTCAGAATTGTTTGCCTTTAAAATCTTCTTTCCATGATGCTTCAGCTCTTTAGCACGAAACTGGTATGCATGAATTTTGCTAAGGGGGTAGTGGTTCTTTTTCATAATAGCCTGACTGAGTGCACGAAAGGTGCCGCCGATGCCAATAATGTTTTGACTCTGTTTTAGAGGCAGTGACTGTAGTGCTTTGTCGATATATGCCGTTGCTCCTTCAATATCACCCTGATCAAAAAAAAGTTCTTTGAGACGAACCGTCCCCAGGTTTAATGAAGAGGTGTCAACGACCTTTCCGGCTTCAATACAGGCACATTCGGTAGAACCGCCGCCAATGTCAATAACGATGCCACTGAGTTGAGGCAGGAGATTGGCACAGGCAATACCACCATAGTAAGCCTCTTGCAGTCCGTCAATTACTTTGATGTTCAGCCCCAGTTCTTTATGAACGCGGGAGAGAAATTTTTTTTTATTGCGGGCATCACGAACCGCAGAGGTTGCTACACACAGGGTTTTACGGACTTTATAGGATGTGGCAATTGTAAGAAAATCACGAAGTGCATCAACGGCACGCTCTATAGCGGCGTCTTGAAGGTTTGAATTATTTTGGTAGGCATGTTCACTAATGCGAACACGGCTTTTTTCTTCATGTAGCAGGTGAAAGGCAAAGCGGCTTGTTTTTTCATAAACAACCATACGAACCGAGTTTGAACCAATGTCAATGACTGCGGTACGTTTTGCCACAACTATTCCTGTTCTTCAGAGAGCATGAGTTGCTCATGCTTAAACTTAAGCTCCGCAATACTTTCAACATTATCACTATCGAGTACAATACAGTCAACCGGGCAGACGGCAATACATGAGGGTTCATCATAAATTCCGACACACTCGGTACAGCGGTCAGGGTCAATGACGTAAATGGGATCTCCCTCTTCAATAGCATCGGTAGGGCACTCTTCACGGCAGGCATCACACGCAATACACTCATCATTTATCATTAGTGACATTAAAAAACCTTATACAATATTTCAAACTTTTTTTTATGTTCGATTTATAGCAGAAGAAAGCTTGCATTAGTTTTAAATATGAAATTATTTTGCATAAAGATTACAGCAGAGCTTGGAGTAAAGATGTAGCGATGCAATCGTCCCGCTTTTGCCGTCATTCCTATTTTTTATGTGAATATCAGCTCCCATGGCATCTGCCGCACTTTTAGC
>JALUJE010000169.1:0-1994 GCA_027057185.1 Helicobacteraceae bacterium
TCGGTTCAAAAATTTACCTCGTTTATTTTTTGTTGGATCATAGTCAAGAACTCTGCTTCACTAAGATTATACTGTTCGCGATTTCTACGGTCACGTACAGCGATTGTTTTGTTCTCGATCTCTTCGTCTCCTAAGACGATGATCATTGGAACGCGCCCTTTTTCAGCAGTTCTAATACGCTTGTTCAGGCTTTCGTTCTTCGAGAAGATCTCGCTATCAGCGCCCATGTCGATCAGTTTGTCTGCCAACTCTTTAGCATATGCATTGTGGGGTTCAGCAATAGGAACAATCGCAACCTGCGTCGGTGCGATGAACATTGGGAACTCACCCGCATAGTGTTCTGTTAATATACCAATAAAACGCTCAAATGAACCTAAAATGGCTCGATGAATCATAACCGGTTGTATTTTATCGTTTGCTTCACCGTTATACTCCAAGGCAAAACGCTCTGGAAGATTGAAATCAAGCTGGATGGTACCACACTGCCACTCACGCCCGATGGCATCAGTAATTTTAATGTCAATCTTCGGACCGTAGAAGGCTCCGCCACCTTCATCAATTGCGTAAACCAGACCGTTAGAGTCCATAGCATTTTTAAGTGCTTGTGTAGAAACTTCCCATACGGCATCGCTGCCTACTGCTTTCTCCGGCTTCGTAGAGATCATCATCTTGTAATCAAAGTCAAAGGTCTTCATGATTTTATCAACAAAATCAACGACTTCAATAATCTGTGCTTCAATCTGCTCTGTCGTACAGAAAATATGGGCATCGTCTTGTGTAAATTCCCGTACGCGAAACAATCCATGCAATGCGCCCGTCATCTCATGACGATGCACAACGCCATACTCAAAATACTTTATCGGCAGATCCCGATAAGAGTGTAATTCATCTTCATATACTTTAATGTGTCCCACACAGTTCATCGGCTTCACACCAAACTCAATATCGTCAATATGGGTAAAATACATGTTCTCACCGTAGTTTTGGTAATGACCTGACGTTTTCCACAAATCTGAACGCAGCATTTCTGGCCCACGCACCGGTTCATAGCCACGTTTTCGGTGCGCTTTGAAAAGCAACTCTTCTAGGCGAGAGCGTAAACGGGCACCTGCGGGCAGCCAAATAGGAAACCCTGCACCGACTTCCTCGCGAAACGCAAAAAGTTTCATCTGTGCGCCAATTTTTCGGTGATCCCGCTTTTCAGCTTCTGCGAGCATTTCCAGATGGGCTTTAAGTGACGCTTTGTCAGCAAATGCAATTCCGTAAATACGAGTTAGCATCTCGTTGCTCGAATCACCACCCAAATAGGCTCCCGCAATCTTGGTAAGCTTAAAGAAACGGATTGCCTGTACAGAAGGCAGATGTGGTCCTCGACACAGATCTTCAAAATCCCCCTGCTTGTATATGGAAACTCGCTCATCGGGAATACGCTCCATAACTGCCAGTTTTAGCGGGTCGTTGGCAAACTTTTTTTTAGCCTCACCTTTACTAATTTCATAGCGCTCGATCACATACTTCTTTTTTGCCAGAGCAAGCATCTGTTTTTCAATACGCTTGAGGTCTCCTTCACCAATTTCCTCGCTAACTCTGAAGTCATAGTAAAAACCCTCTTTAACGACAGGTCCGACAAAAAACTGTGCATCGGGATAAAGTAACTTGATCGCCTGTGCCATCAAGTGTGCCGTGGAATGTCGCAAGACTTCAAGTGCCGCATCAGAGTTATCCAACACAATGGCCTCGCCATCAATTCCTTTGGCCGCTGCCGTCTGCAGATCGACAATCTCATCGTTATATTTTATGGCTATGGTATCCACGCTTTCGTATTCCTAATATATTGATTGTCATCGACTTAAACAGTCGATGTAAATGTGTCGCAATTATGCCTTGTTTTGCTTTAAGCGCAATTTACATGTACTTTAATGCGTTGCGATGTCCCCGCGAGGGAAACTCGTTTGCTTCATCTTTGACATTGGTACCGGGATGGAGGCATTAGA
>JALUJE010000169.1:2004-9488 GCA_027057185.1 Helicobacteraceae bacterium
TCACTATTATTGGTGTCATTCACAACCTTATCAACGGCCTGACTCACACTTTTTACCGTTTTGTCAACATAGTTACTAACCGCTTTAACGGCATCACCGGTGGCTTCGACCACATTATCAATACGTTTTCCAAGATTGTTTTGTACCTCTTTCACTGCCTCTAGTGTGGCACCGGAGACCTCTTTGGATTGTTCAAGAGTTGCTTCAAGCTCGTCTATTTTATCATTGAGATCATCAATAGTATCTTCATGGGTTGATACCATCTCAACGTTGGCACCATACTCGTAAACCAGCTCTCCACCGTCTTCACCTTGCTTAAAAGTTGCAGCAATAAATAGCAATAGCGTCAAAAAGAAAAGTCCTTTCGCCCAACCTCGTGCCATTAACATACTAAACGATTTAACAGCAACGAGTATGATCGTTGCATACACCAAATAGGTGCCGATGAGCTTATGTTCTTGAAGTTCCTCTTTCCCGGCAGCACTCAACAACGGACCCGCTTCAGAACCATCCGCTTTTCCGGTAAAAAATGCTGCAAAATAGACCACAACGACCAGCAGCATAAATAATAGCGAAGTCACACTCAATGCCCGCCGCTTAAAAATCAGATTGCTCAATTCCAGCAACAAAATCACAATAGGCAATACAATGGCAAAGTGCACTGTAATCGGATGCAGCAAAATCGGTAAATCAACGGGCAAAGCTATGGGAATATCTAAAGCCGGTAAGGTCATAATATCTCACTTTCATATAGGAATTTTGTACGATTATACCATCTATTTTTTAAAATGAGTTAAGGGCTACATTACTGAAAATAGTAACCGACTCTCAAGTTCGATGCCAGATCGCTTGTACTGTCGCTGAGCCCTTGAGAGTACGAAAACGTCGCAAACCAATTGGTATTGATACCATAAAAAAAGTATAGGGAAACACTTTTGATTTTGTCTGTCCTCTTAACAATACTGTCCGCATACAGATAGGAAAAACTTGAGTATACATTGGCTTGAAAATAGTATCCTAAACCGACATTGAACGCATGCGTATTTTGAAACTCATAAAACTCAATATTCTCATCTCCGACGAATGTATAGGTATAAGCCCCAAAAAGCGCATAATTGTTGGCAATAACATTGGCACTTATCGAGGCAAGGTAGTCCATCCTGTTATAGTCACTTTTTTTTGTCGGAAAGATCGCGCCGGCACGCAAACGTAAAAAAATATTGTGCTCTTCAAGTGCCCGATATCCGTAATACAATGATAATGTCGTATCATTCATACCGCTACGGTCTGATTGGTGTGTATCTGAAACAAAGTAGGAGGTGAACAGTTCAGCACCCCAGTTTTCCATGAAAATATCGACCTGAAACGTATTGGTCAGTGTCGCAATATCCTCGGAAGTACCATAATCGGCACGGTCATAAATATACCCTAAAATCACGTCATATTGTGATCCGACCGGATCATGATCCATAATCTTGATAATACTGCACCCGTATCGATCAATGAGATTGGTAATGGGAGTGTTGGGACACGCATCTTTTTCATCAGCTACACCATCAAAATCACTATCGGTGTAGCATAACAATACCCCCGTTCCCCACAGCAGACATATTAAAATCCGTAACATGGCTGCCTGAAGTCTATTAACTGACGATGCGTGAACTATTTACCATTCTCGTTATGTTTGAAGGAGCCATTTTTGGAGTAGGAACGGTAGATGGACGTGGCGGTGTCACCTGATTCACTACAGGAGCGACACTGTTCACATTATCAACCATGCCGCTACCCTGTGCATTTGATACAGCAGCGACGCTTGGAAAATTATTCAAAATATTTCGCTGCCCGCCTGACGCTCCTTGTTTGATCTCACTTTTTGTCGTATCCGATACCAATAGTACCTCTGAGCTACCATCATTCTTAGAAGAGCTCAACTGCTGTTTTAGTGCGATAATAGCACCTACGCGTTCATTGCGTCCAAGTTTTGAAAGCTCTCGCTTAAGCTCATTAACCAATTTATAACGATCCCCGTCACTAGCATTACGTATTTTTAAAATCTGCGCTTCAATATCCATAGCACTCGCGTGAAATGCCCATACACTCAATAAAGTTATTATAATGAATCGTATCATAACAACCTCCTCTATCATTTGAAAAAAGGCATTATAGCCTATTCTTTTATTATAGAATAAATTTGTTAATTAATTATTAGCATTATTTCATCAATGCCGTCGTAAAGCATTCATATCCAACTGAAACATTGTTCCTTTTCCAACTTCAGAGGAGACTTCTATGGTAATTTTCATCTCATCACACAACTTTTTGACAATATGTAATCCAATGCCGATACCACGCTGCTGCTCTTTATAAAATCGCCGAAACACTTTGGAAGGATTTTTAATTCCTTTACCGCTATCTTGAATAACGATCACACCCCTTTGAGATCCTACATGGACAAACCCGTGACGTTTGTTATATTTTCCGGCATTACTCAATAAGTTGTCAAATATACGAATCAGCGCATCCTCGTTAGCACGAATATGCATCACTTCGACATCAATTTCATAATGAATGTCCGAATAAAGCTTCTGTATGGCACTCACCCGCTCTTTTAAAAGTTTAGATAGCTCAATATCTTCTATCTGAAAATCGTGATTCACAATATAATTCTTCAAATTATCTTGTAGAGACAGTAGTGTATTGATATTTTGTTCCATTCTCTCTATTTTCTTGGTTATCTGAGCATCGTCACTCCCCTTTTTCATCATGTTCATATTAATAAGCATTGAGGATATTGGGGTATTGAAATCATGCAAAATATCTTTAATAAATTCTTCAGTAAGCGATAGCGCCGAGCGCAACGGCTGCAATGAGAGAAATGAGAAGAACAGTGATAGCAGCGCCAATGCTACAGAAATGACAGAAAAAATCAAAATTTGATTTTTCTTTATCTCATATACCTGTTGCAAATAACGTTCTTGAGGATAAAACAGTTTCATGAGATAATTTTTGGTCGTAGGAATATCAAAATAGCTATAAAGACCGGTTCGGTCTTTATAGAGCGTATACGTTACCTGATCTTTTCGGTCGGAAAAATCAAAATCAAACTGTTTGCATTTTAAGTTGTAACTACAAATTTTCATCTCGTTAGAGATCCTATTATCGAGCTGATCAATCTCCTTGTCATAATCCAGAACAAAGATAATGGCCAGAAGAATTTCAAGGGAGACAAAGAAAAGTATAAACCCTTTAGTAAGTGCTTCAGCCTCAAACTTTTTCAATCATATATCCCACGCCCCTTACATTACGAATCTCAATACCCAATCTGCTTTTGAGCTTATTGACATGCACGCGTAATGATGCATCCGAAGCAATGTTAAGGAGGTCAAGCAACTGCTCTTTATCAATCACATGATTAATATTTTGAATCAGAAGGTCAAAGATCAATAGTTGCGTTTCGCTCAAATTTGCCAGCTTGCCGTCTTGATACAACTCTTTTGAGACCGGATCATAATCCAGATCCAAAAAATAAATTTTGGCACTTTTCTGCGCTACTTTGGCTTTAACGCGAATAATCAGTTCATCCGGATCAAAGGGCTTTTTAATATAATCATCCGCCCCCGAATTGAAGCCTTCTTCCATGGATTTAATATCAATTAAAGCCGTCATAAAAATAGCGGGTGTCCCATCGTCGGCATCTCGTAAACTTTTTAGTAGTTCAAATCCATCAATTTCAGGGACATTAACATCAAAAATATAGAGTTTATACTCCTTCTTATAAGAATAGTCCAATGCTTCTTCACCATCATAGACCACATCGACACTATAGCCTTCATCTTCGAGTAGCTCTTGTAAGCTCTGTGCTAAAATCTGGTCATCCTCTAGCAGTAAAATATCCATTGCCACTCCTTGTTGCTCTGCTCATTATAGCAAAACTGTACTAATCATTCTAGAGAAGTAGCATAAAAGAAGTCTTAAATTTGCACATAGCTAAAAATATTAGATACTAAATTTCAACAACTCTAATAACCTTTTCATTATTGATATTATCCATTAATATCTTCTTGACACGACTTTGCCACATAGTGCCAAATACTTTTTTTGCCTCGGTGTCACCCGAAAGAGCGCGCCCCAACAGGGCTTGCATCTGCGACACATCTCCATCGGGTTGCACACTACTAGGATCGTAAAAAACGGCTACCTTGGCATGCGTATCGGTGCGAGAAAAATGTGCCGAAGCGTTCATATCGTTGTTAAACGACATTAAAGAGTGTCGTACAAACCTACCGCCTAATCCTTTAAACCCCGTACGTTCCGTCGCACCAGTAATATTGGAGACAACATTGGCAATAACTCCAGTCACTCCCTCATCATCTGTAGTAGAAAAATCCACATGAATCTCACCGCGAACCGGTAGCGCATCGGGATACAATGCCTCAAGAGCTTTTAGGGTCATAAGATAGGCACCCGCTACCGTGGGACAGCTGTGCCCGGCACTCTGAACGCTGTTCAGGTAACAAAACTCAATAATACCCGCTTCAAAACTTCCCAATACTTCGGAAAGCGGGTCATAGAGTGTTATCGTCTTAACTTCATCATAAAATTCTGGGTAGTGCATCATACGTCCTTGGATATTAATATTGTCACTGCAGTGTACCATGAGTACGCTCTTGGTGACAATGATTTTGAACAAGAAATACGTCGTTATGTCTATTGTACTAGTGCCCTTTAGCTCGCGGATCCCTCCCTTTAACAGGAAGCAATGTCACATTATGGCGCAACGTCTCTACAAGTTGCGTTTGCTGCTCAGAAGACAAAGCACCTTTTTCCAAGGTATCGAAAATGCGTTCAACCATTTTTGCCTGAAGCTCTCTATCTTTAAGATACATCTCTTTATGTAGCATATCTTCATGTACTTTAAGTCGGTCACTGCGACGTTTTTGTAAAAAATAAAACAAAAATATCATGGCAATGCCCATTGCCATCGCTAAGAGGATCAAATAATTTTTTTGCATTGATACCGTCTGTTCGGCCATCACTATCTGTGTATCTCGTTTTTTAAACTCAATCGCTTTTTCAATATCGGCTTTTTGTAAATTCGTATCCTGCTTAAGCTGCTCCAGTGCAATATCACGCTGTTTGTTTATCAGAGCAATTTCTTTCTCTTTTTCTGCCGTTATTCTTGCTGATTCTATCATGGATTGATGATAAACATCGGGTCGGTTTCCATAATATTTTGCAGATGCTAATGAGAGATTTTGATCCATAACATAAGGCTTGCTGCGATCAAACTCGTTACCGCAGCCGCTAAAAAACCATAGACCTGTAATAAGAACAATATACCGCATTACACCTCTTTGTTATTCACTTCTCGTAAAATCCCTAATAGTCTTTAAAAGTCTATTATATAAAACCAACATAAAAAATGGCTTTTACGATATTTTCTCATTACATGTTTCGTAAAAAGCGTGTAACTCATCCGCTTCAAGTGGCTGTGCCAGATAAAAGCCCTGTGCCGAGTCAATATGAAGCAGTCTGCTCATCTGAAGATGTTTGTCAATTTCGACACCTTCGGCAACAACACTCATATTCATAACATGACCAAGAGCCGTAATCGCCGCCACCAGCTCCTTGTCTTTTTCATTAATTAAGATCTCGTTGATGAGTGACTTGTCTATTTTAATGGTATCTACCGGTAAGCGTTTCATATAACCCATAGAAGAATACCCTTTGCCAAATTCATCAACAGCCAACTTCACTCCCAATGCCCTAAGCTTATGTAACACCGGTATCACTTCTTCTGCCTCCTGCATTAAATAAGACTCCGACATCTCCAACGCAATCAGGGTAGCATCAATGTGATGGGTATCAATCGCTTTTTTCACAACAGAAACAAAATCAGGGTCTTTAAGCTGCATCAAAGAGATATTCATCGAAATCTGAGTCGGTCGGTTCTGCTCACAAAACACACGACACTGACGACATACTTCATTAATTACCCACGCTCCAATAGAAAGGATGACATGACTTTTTTCGGCATGAGGAATAAATTCTGAGGGTGCAACCAAACCTTTACCCGGTCGATTCCAACGAATTAATGCCTCGGCTTCTTGAATCGTGCAGTTATTAAAATTGACCCTTGGCTGATACTTTAAAACGAACTGCTCTTCTACCAAAGCCTGTTCTAGTGCAACATTCATAGCGCGACTTTTTTTAACCCTGTCATCGAGCTCATTGGTATAAAATTTATAGCCGTTTTTACCATTCTCTTTCGCCTGATACATAGCAATATCGGCTGCTTTAAAAAGGCTGAGTCGATAGACACCGTTATCGGGATATATGCTAATGCCTATACTAAAACTGACCGAAATCCTGTGACCATTGACATTCAGCGGCTTTTTGAAACTTTGAATCACTCTCTCTGCTGTAATAAAAGCTAATGATGACTCATTGATCTCATCGAGAATAATGACAAATTCATCACCCCCAACCCGTCCCACAACATCATTGCCCCGAACCAGATTGCGCAGCCGCTTTGCTACTCCGACGAGAACGCTGTCGCCGACATCATGCCCCAGAGTATCGTTAATGGATTTAAAATTATCCATATCCAAATATAGTATGGCAAACTTGGAATCGTCACGCTCGCAGCGGGCGATAATTTTATCTATAAAATTATCTACTGCTCGACGATTTAGCAACGAGGTCAAAGCATCTTTAAATGCAATTTGCTCCAAAGTGACATAATCTTGATGTTCTTCGGACTCTGTTGTTGTCATGCTAACGTAAAGAATCACCGTATTGAGCAACGCTAATAGCAGATAAAAGATGTGGTATATGGAATTGGAACTCGTCTCAACAATGTACAGCGTTGTTGCCACCAACGTCAGGGTTACTATTGATGCCATTACAACACAGAGTTTTTTCACGTCAATCTTCTCTCTTTAAATTCTTGATTAAACAAATCATATAAGTAATTTTATTAACGCAATATTATCATAAAAGTATTAAACAACATTAAACAAAAGGACGTCTCGAAGATAACGCTTTTTGCAGTGTCCTCTCAATGTTCCGTGCATACTCCGGATTATTGTTACATAAAGCTTTCTCAAACCGGAGCACGATTTTTGCAGTTATGTGACGATGCCGACACATATGTTCTATTAGCGCAGCATACTCGTTAAAATTTCCAATAATCCCATAATACGTAATGATATCTTCAGCTGCTTGTTCCAGTGTCTCCGAACTGCTCTTGCTATCGATTATGACTTTTTGTAATTCTGAAAATGCCGGTGGTGCTACGGCAGAGACCAGACTTCTCCCACTCTCTTTTGCCATATTTTGTTGACGTTTTTTTATATAGAGCCACACCAAAAATACCAATAGCAGCAGTACTATTAGAATGACCATGAAAAGATACGGTGATACTGCCATCAGAATGCCTCAATAGTTTACATGTATTTTAGCGAAATACCAATCTCTAAACC
>JALUJE010000170.1 GCA_027057185.1 Helicobacteraceae bacterium
GCCGAAGCCAGTAGCTCTACTAAACCGTGACCATAAAAAATATTGTCCCCCAAGACCAGACAGACATCATGCGACCCGATGAACGATTCCCCTAAAATAAATGCCTGAGCCAGCCCATCGGGAGAGGGTTGCACAATGTAAGAGAACTGCATACCAATGTCATTACCGCTTCCAAGCAGTTCTTGAAACCGCGGCAAATCCTGCGGCGTCGAGATAATGAGTACTTCAGTAATACCGGCAAGCATCAATATTGACAGTGGATAGTAGATCATCGGTTTGTCGTAAATAGGCGAAAGTTGCTTGCTGATGCCTTTGGTAATGGGATACAGACGGGTTCCGCTCCCGCCTGCTAAAATAATACCTTTCATTGGTTAACTCCTTTAACTATAAACCAGGGATTGAGCAGATTTTCCTTATTGTACAATACCGGCGTGTTGTTTTCATACTGATAGGTCATTTTTCCTGCTTCTCTTACGATGGCATCAGCAGCAGCTGTGTCCCACTCCATGGTAGGTGCAAGACGTGGGTAGATATCGGCGGCTCCTTCTGCTACCATGCAGAGTTTTAGGGAGCTTCCTTTAGAAACTTGTTCAATAGTTTCAGTCTCCAAAGCATCAATAAATGCTTGGGTCTCTTCAGACAGATGAGATTTTGAAGCAACTACGAACAGTTGTTTTTCAGGTGTCCGATTGGTTTGCATGGGAAGTTTTTGAGTGTTTTTATAGGCACCTGAACCCTGTTTTGCATAGTACATGTCATTGAGTGCCGGAGCATAGACAACGCCAAGCACCGGAGTCTGTTTGTGAATCAGGGCTATGTTGACCGTGAACTCGCCATTTTTTTTGATGAACTCTTTGGTTCCGTCAATAGGATCAATAAGCCAAAAGTACTTCCACTGCTTGCGTTCACTATAGGGTGCTGCCTTGTTCTCTTCAGAGAGAATGGGAATGTTGGGGTAGAGATTCTTCAGTGCATTACAGATGATTTCATTGGAGAGCGTATCTGCTTCAGTAAGTGGAGAGTGATCGTCTTTGTATGCAATAGAAAAATCTCGATGGTAAATCTTCATAATGGCATCACCGGCTTCTTTAGCAATAGTGACAATATCGTTGACATGTATATTATTGAGCATTTAAATAACCTTTTTGTTGTAAATATTGGATAATAATATCAGCACACGCGTCAATACTCAACTCGCTGTTTTTTACATGTATTTCAGCATTTGCAGGCGCCTCATATGGTGAGCTGATACCGGTAAAATCCGGAATCTCACCCTTTCGGGCTTTTTTATAGAGCCCCTTGGGGTCTCTGTTTTCACATACTTCAAGTGGCGTGTCAATAAAAACCTCTATAAACTCTTCCCCGTTCACCAGAGCTCTGACGCGATCTCTGTCTTCTTGAAACGGAGAGATAAAGGCGCTGAGTACAATAACTCCTGCATCTACAAAGAGTTTAGAAATTTCGCCGATGCGTCTGATGTTTTCAACTCGGTCATCATCGGAAAAACCCAAGCCGGCATTGAGACCGCGACGGATATTGTCGCCATCAAGCAGATAGGTATGTTTGTGTAGTTGATACAATCGGGATTCCACGGCATTGGCAATGGTTGATTTACCGCTACCGCTCAATCCCGTAAACCATAATATGCAGGGGCGCTGCTGCTTCAGTTTGGCGCGATCTGTTTTAGATAGGTTATGATCATGCCATACAATATTATTTGACATAGTGTTTCCTTATATATTTTGCAATAGTTTTAGCAGCATCGTCAATAGTGGTGGTATCCGTATCAATGACAATTTCTGCATGTTGCGGCTCTTCATAGACATCATTGACCCCTGAAAAGTTTTGCAGTTCTCCGTTCATAGCTTTTTCGTAAACACCTTTGTAGTCTCGCTGCTTGCAGGTTTGAATATCGGCTTTAACATAAACGACAATATTGTTTGTCACCATCTCCCGAATGGCTTTACGTGACTCCTTATAGGGTGAGACAAAGGATGCCACCGTAGAGATAGAATTTTTTTGAAGCTTTTGAATGAGAAATCCGATACGGTGCATGTGACGGTTTCGATCTTCTCGGGTAAAGCCGATATCGGGAATAAGATCACGAATATCTTTGGCATCAATACGCTCAAGTGGAATATGTAATTTTTCCAACTCTTCATAAACCTTGTCTGCGATAGTAGTTTTCCCACTCAGCGGCAATCCTGTGAACCAGAGGTTAAAAGGCTCAATCTTCTTTTTGCCCCAGTGTATTTTAAACCAAACGCGTTCATGAATCCAGTATAGACCTACTTTTAAAACGGTTTCGATCATTCCTGCGGCAATAGCCAGATCGAGTCTTCCGAAAAAGACATAAACAATAACGATGGTAGTAGTCGTAGCAACGACACGCCAACTAATCCCTTTAACAATAGAACGTTGATTGGTCTCTCTATACATTAAACTACTTTACACTCCCATTCGGGAAAATGGTCACGAATGTAACGGTTGAGTGCTTTTTCTGCATCGCTATAGTGCCTGTCACTGCGTTTGGTAAGATCTTCATCCCGACGGCTGACACCAACAATCATCCCTGCGCCGACCGTGTTGTTGGTGATACGATCAACGACAATAAAGCTGCCGGTTAAGCGATTTTCTTTATAGGAATCTGAAGCAATAGGGCGTGTCAGCACCATTTTACATGAAGCAATATCATTAAGCTCCAGAGCATCTATTTGGGTTCGCTCATAAGTATTGACGTCAATTTTATAATTAATATGATCAAAACTTCCCGACACAACCGATGTGGCACGTTTAATATCATACGTACGTCCCAGAGTCATTGGTTGCTCATCCATCCAGACTAGCATGACTTTGAGGTTGTTGGAGACTCTGGGAAGACTGTTGGTATGAACAATCATATCACCGCGACTGATATCAACTTCATCTTCGGTAGTGATAGTAATTACCATAGGAGCAAATGCCTCTTGTGTTGTTGCTTCTCTGTTAGCTTCTGTAATATCACCGGCATTGATGATAC
>JALUJE010000171.1 GCA_027057185.1 Helicobacteraceae bacterium
AGATATTGCCGACCAAACCAATATGCTTGCACTCAATGCTGCCATAGAAGCAGCCCGTGCAGGTGAGCATGGTCGTGGTTTTGCCGTAGTTGCCGATGAGGTGAGGAAATTAGCAGAACGGACCCAAAAAGCCACATCGGAAATATCTATTACCATTCAAACACTCCAGCAAGAAACCAATGCCATGCAGTCACATTCTGAAGAGGTCGGTACCATATCTGAACACTCCAAAACACGTATTGATGCCTTTGAAAACTCCCTAAATACGTTAAGTATTCATGCCAATAATACGGCAAAACTCTCCAAAAAAGTGGAGTATCAAAGTCTGGTGATTTTTGATAAAATTGAGCATATACTTTTTAAAGCCGATGCCTATGACAGAGTCCTCGATCCTGATAAACACTATGCCGAAATGATCACATCTACCGACTGCAGGGTCGGTACATGGTATCCCAATGAAGGTAAAAAAGTTTTTGGATGCACACCAAGTTTTGCATCAATGAATAAACCGCATGAAGACCTTCATAAATATGCCGAAATTAATGTTGCTCATGTTGGTAAATACGGACTAACGGCAGATATGGCACCCAAACTCATTGAAAACTTTAAAATTATGGAAGCATCTTGTCAGAAATTTTTTGACATTCTCGATGCCATTGCCCAAGAGAAAGTAGACCTGGAAGCACGAAATGGTGCTACAGCATCAGCACCGTAATTTATACAGAATCAACGCCGACAATTTTGTCGATAATGTATCGACTTAAATCGCGATGGTGTATCTCTTTTGCCAATGCCTCTTTGTAGAATGACGCTACCTCTTTGGCGTGTTTCTCATAACTAAAGTGGGGAAAATGAATTTTCCATGCCTCTTTAAGACGACGAAGCGTCATCAACTCTGCCATATACTCTTTAAACAACGTAAATGATGCAAAAAAGAGCGCGGTAAACAACACCGCAACAATGATGAGGTAATGGCAGTCAATGGTTGCAAGTACCTTATGAAAAATCAAGGTAACCGGCAAAATAAACAGATGTGTAAAGATGACAAAAACAAGATACATACGTCCCAGTCGTATACGATACCCCAATAAATGGGCATCAACCGGCATACCGTCATTATAGACTTTATTGGCCTGCATTAACTCCTCAAAACGAATGGGTGCTTCGGAAATACGAAATATATATGGCAAAATCACTCTGTCGATAAAATATCTAATCTTCTCAATCATTGCTAGTAGTCTCTTTCTTGGTATTGCTTATGTGGCATTTTATCTTTAAAAGCAAAGTTTATCAAGACAAAACTAATCAATGTGCTCATTTTTAGCCAGGATGATGTATTATTAAACATTTTTTGTTGTTAAAATAAGCGAAAATATTGTATAATGACCCTATAATACCGCTTAGGATTTAATGATCATGATACGCTCTATTTTATTGGCTTTGTTGTTGTCCGTTGGTGCTGTTTCAGGTTCTGGTACATGGGACGTTCATAAAAAATACACTATTGCGTTCGCACAAGACACTCTGAGCAATGACTTCCGCGTTGCACAGGTCAACATGGTACGGAATGCACTCTCAAAATATCCCAACATACGCTTTGTCTACAGCAATGCCAAAGCCAGTACTTCTTTACAAATTAAACAGATTGAAGATTTCATTTACCAAAAGGTCGATTTGCTCATTACCAGCCCCTACGATGAAGTCGCAACAGCCGATGTCGTAGCAAAAGCCTACAAATCCGGTATTCCTGTTATTATGATGGATCGCACCGTTCAAGGGAACGACTATACCGTTTATATTCACTCCGACAATAGAAAAATTGCTCATGATGCTGCTGAATTTATTGCAAAACAATTACACTATAAAGGTACTGTACTGCTCTTAAAAGGGGTGCTAAGTGCTGACTCTACACGCAAAAGAACCGAAGGTTTTTACGAAGTCATGCAACACTACCCTGATATTAACGTCATCGAATATACGGCAGATTATTTACGGCGTAATGCACTCATCGGTGTCAATGCGCTCCTCAAGAAAGGCGTGCGTTTTGATGCCATTATGTCACAAAGTGACAGCATGCTTATTGGGGCACGTATCGCACTTAAAGCACACCATATTGATCCCACATCTCTTGTGACGGTCGGTATTGACTATATTCAATCTGCACAACGTGCCATTCGTTCCGGACGTCAGACCAGCAGTTTCGTCTACTCTTTAGGTGCGAGGGAGAGTGCCGATATAGCCATAAAGATTTTATCCGGTGAAACCGTTCCCAAAGAGATTGTTCTCGATACTTTTCAAGTAACCCAAGAGAATGTTGATACGATTGCACCTATTTTTTAGCCATTTTGTAACGGGAGAAGCTTTTTGAAACACGTTTTTTCATTACGTTTAAAACTTATTATCTATACACTGTTTTTCATTATTGCTTCCATGTTGACTATTGGTATGCTGAGCAATAACTATCTGCAAAACTATTTTCATAAAGATGCCAAAATTCGACTGCATGAAGCATTTTTCAGTCTCTCACTCCAGTTAAAGTCCGTAGAACGTGATTTAACCGAAAGTCTCCATTTTATCTCTGAAAACGAGGCAATTATCGCCTCACTCAATTTGATTAAAAACTATGAAGACATTCATCACTACAAACAGACGCTTTTTGATGAGGAGAAAAAACGAATTATTGACATTTTGCTACATGAAAGTAAATATTCTCTCAACGACACCATTGCCGTTTATAATGCTTCTTATCAACTAGTCGCCTATATTCAAAAGAAAAAAGGAACCTACGACAGCGGGTATGTTTCGTACCGAGAAGGGAAACCGGTATATTATGTCAAAACGGCTCATGATACCTCGTACCGTATTGCCACCAAACCTGAGGGCATTAAAACCTCACTAAATACTGTCACCCCCATGCAAAAAAATCATTCAGATTATCATGGTAAAATTATCTACGAAGCCTCCAATAATGAGCTGAACTTGCGATCAAATCACT
>JALUJE010000172.1:0-2088 GCA_027057185.1 Helicobacteraceae bacterium
AATTCGGTCAAAAATATGATCGAGCGGTATCTCGCCATCTCCGCCTATGACTTTACTTTCCACAGGTCTGTGGAGAATGTCATAAAAATATTGAAATTCATGATTTCGTTCATCCCATGTGCGTAAAGGATTTCCGACAATGTTGGCAAGCAGCCAACGCTGACCGGCATCCATACTGTTTTGATAGACCTTGTTCCCCAACATATCATACTTGTACTGCATTACTGTATTGTCGCGGGCATCAGTTACTGTGCGCTGGTTGCCTTCCGCATCCAGATCTACTTTGGTATGATAGTATTCATCTGCATTGGTGGTCAGATTTTTATTGTGCTCCACCGAAAATACCACTCTTCCCAGAGTATCAAAGTGTTGAACTGCCGGCGTATTGGCATGTTTGGCAGCTTTATCGGCTGCTTCTTTCTCTTTCTCAGGATCTTTGCCCTCCGCCGTCAATTCGGCATCTATCAGACGGTTCGTGCGGTTTTGATACCATGGAGACTCCAGTATAGTATCATTTTGGTCGTAAGTACTCTGTTTCCAGGTATCAAACTCGGTTTTGGAAAAAGTAGTATCCGGCATGACGGTTTTTATCAGACGTCCCATAGCATCGTAGTACATGATAGGAGTAACGCCTGTCTCTACCAGTTCTTTTAGGTCTTCATATTGATGAGTTACTGAAAAAGGCTCAGAAGATTTTTGGGGGCGCAAGCGATAAGTTTGGCAAAAAAGGTGGCGGAGGCATCGGTGGTCGAGGTGTTTCGGTTGTTCTGGGCGTAGTCGGAACGGTTTGGTTGCTGTCAGGTATCTATATTGTTGACCCTGCAGAGCGAGGTGTTGTCACTCAGTTTGGTTCGTTTGTTGAAGAGACAAAAGCTGGGCCGCACTGGCATATCCCTTATCCGATTGAAGCCGTTCGTATTGTGAACGTCGATCAAATTCGTACTGCTGAAATTGGTTATCGTTCCGATACTACTCGTACTCAAACAGGAACCGTTCCAAATGAGTCTTTAATGTTAACTAAAGATGAAAATATTGTGGACTTGAAAATTGCCGTGCAATATCAAATACAAAGTGCTAATCAATATTTATTTGACGTGTCAGATCCTGATATGACGTTGCGTGCAGTTGTAGAGAGTACTTTGCGAGAAGTTGTTGGACAAAGTACGATGGATTTTGTTTTAACAGAAGGGCGTGATGAAGTTGTTTCTCGTGTAAAAGATTTAACACAAGATCGCTTAGACGAATATAAAACAGGGTTGATTGTTACTAGTGTTAACTTGCAGGATGCTCAACCACCAGAGCAAGTGCAGTCGGCATTTGCAGATGTGGTTAAAGCTCGAGAAGATAGAGAGCGTTTGATTAATGAAGCCGAAGCGTATTCAAATGATATTTTACCAAAATCTCGTGGTAAAGCGGCACGAGAGCTAGAAGAAGCCAGTGCTTATCACGATCGAGTGATTGCTCAGGCGGTCGGTGAGGCCTCTCGTTTCACCAGTATTGTTACCGAATATCAAAAAGCACCAGAAGTCACTCGTAATCGTTTATATATTGATGCGATGGCAACGGTATTAAGTAATACTAGCAAGGTATTTGTTGGGTCAGATAGTAGTAATAATTTATTGTATTTACCGTTGGATAAAATGGTAAATCAAGGGCAAGCAACGGTTCCGTTTGCACCACAACAACAAGCTGTTCCTGTAAATACAGGGGCAGTGGGTAATCGTCAACAAAATACATCAAGCGGTCAGAGAACAAATATTCGTGACTACTTGAAAAATAGGGAGCTACGTTAATGAAACCAGTACTTGGAATATTAGCAGCGGCTGTTTTATTTGTAGGCAGTAACTCCGTTTATGTGGTTAATCAGTGGGAAACCGGTGTAGTGCTTCGTTTAGGGGAAATTGTAAAAGCAGATGTTGAGCCTGGCTTACACTTTAAAATGCCATTTATTAATAATGTACGTAAGTTTGATGCACGTTTACAAACCTTGGATGCAAACCCAGAACGTTACTTGACCAGTGAAAAGAAAAACTTGGTCGTGGATTCGTTTGTAAAGTGGCGTATTTCAGATGTTGAGATGTTTTATAC
>JALUJE010000172.1:2098-2993 GCA_027057185.1 Helicobacteraceae bacterium
GTATGAAATTGGGACAGATTGTAAAAGATGGCTTACGAGCTGAGTTTGGTAATCGTACCGTTAAAGAGGTGATTTCAGCAGAACGTGTTGATATCGCAAATAAAATTAAAGCCACAACAGCACTAGCGGCCAATTCCTTTGGTATTGAAATTGAAGATATTCGTATTAAACGAATTGATTTAGCAAAAGACATTAGCAAATCGGTTTACCGTAGAATGGAAGCTGAGCGTAACCGTGTTGCGAAAGATTTACGCTCTAAAGGGTCTGAAGCGGCTGAGAAAATCAGAGCCGATGCAGATCGTCAGCGCGTGGTTATCTTAGCGGATGCGTACAGTGAAGCAGAGATTCTTCGTGGTAAAGGGGATGCAAAAGCGGCTGAGATTTATGCTAAGGCGTATAGTCTGGATGCTGAGTTCTACTCTTTTTACCATAGTATTAATGCATACAAAACCTCATTTAAAGATAAGTCAGATATTTTATTGGTGGATCCAAAATCAGACTTCTTTAAATACTTTAACCAATCAGCACAGTAGTTGAATGGTTATAAAAAGGCGGGGTTAACCTGCCTTTTTTATGAGTTATGGGCATCCATAATGATTAGAGATGTCTTTATATGTTAGAAGCTACATTAATTACCGCTATTGCGTTAGTCTTTATTATTGAAGGTATATTGCCGTTTATGTTTCCAAATGCTTGGCGACGTATGATGAAAGCAGCGGTTGAAGCCTCTGAAAAAGAGCTACGCATAATGGGATTGATCTCAATCACCATTGGCATGGTGGTTTTAATGTTTTTAAGTGAATAATTTATTGTGTTGTGCTTAGCTCACACAACTCCTCCTTATTTTAGTAATTAGAAAGAAGTTATTAATGCAACAATCTACTTGGTTTACGCC
>JALUJE010000173.1:0-1758 GCA_027057185.1 Helicobacteraceae bacterium
TGTAGCGTGGATGACTGTAGAAGAGTATTCAAGTGTGACGGGACTTGAGAGTAGTTCTATTGATGACCTCATAGCTCATGGTAAGCTGAGTGTCAAAGTGGAGAACAATCAGACGTATGTTGATCCCCTTAAGGGCGCTACCAATGTCGTCAAAGCAGAAGTACAGGAGCTGGTCAATACCGGTGGCAATATCACCGTCGGTCCGCAATTTGTCGAGAAGACCATCGGTACGATTTTAAATCTACACGAAAAAGTGCTCGATGCCAAAGATGAGACGATTGAGTCGGTTAAAAGTGAGAATCTGTTTTTAAAAGAGGCACTTGCGTCGCTTCAGGAACTTTACGAAGAGGATCGTCACACCATTGAAACTCTAACACAGCAGTTGAACATCTCTCAAAAAGAGGTTGAATTTATGCGCCGTAAATATAAACTGATGTGGAATAAGGTTGTTGATGAGTATGGTGATAAATGACCATTGCATCGCCGTGTGTTGAGTGCATCATTAACCAGTCACTTCGTGTTGCCGATGCCATTGGTGCCGATGACATACTTAAAGCAGACCTTCACCGCTACGTCAGTCGTGCCGCCAAAACATTCGATTTTACGTGTTCTCCCCCCGAAGTTGCTGCCGACGTCTATGCGGAAATGGCACGGATAGCGGGGAAAGAAGATCTGTATGATGTGGTGAAACGTCTCTCTACCGACAAAGCGCGCCAGACCCTTCCCATACTCTATTCGATTTTGGAACGTTCCGATACGCCTTTTATGACGGCACTGAAAATTGCCGTTGCCGGTAATGTGATTGATCTAGCAGCGGCTGTTACGTTTGATTTGGATGAGGAACTTGAACGGGTATTCCACACACCGTTTGCTATAGATCATACCGTTGAGCTGGAGATGGCACTCTCCAACGCCTCAACACTGCTCTATATAGCTGATAATGCCGGAGAACATATCTTTGACTATGTTGCTATTGAGGTGCTAAAAACGCTCTATCCGGATTTACATGTATTTTACATGGTGCGCGGTATGCCCATCATCAACGATGTGACACTTAAGGAGGCGAAGGAGGCAGGGTTTGAGAGCTTATGTACGCTTGTTGACAGTGGCGTAAACACCCCCGGATTTGCCTATGAACGTGCCAATACTGCGGCACAGCAATGTTTTAATACGGCAGATGTGGTACTGGCAAAAGGGATGGGCAACTATGAGTGTCTCTCTCCGGCACCACGTCCGAATTTAGGGTATCTTCTGAAAGTGAAATGTGGCGTGGTCGCCCATGCTTTACACCAAGAGATTGGTGATATTATCTGTAAAATGTGCTAAAGACTACCGTGGCATTTTGCGATATTGGATAGCTTTGGTGCGAAGAGCCTGCCAGAGGGTTCGCACCTGCGTATCGGTAAGATTGTGGCGTAGCCGTTTGTGAACATGTGCCCGTTTCTCAATGCCTGAGGGTACCAGAGTCTGATGGCGAATTTCGGCATACTCATAACGTTTGTGTTGCTTGTTGAACACTAATATCTCTCCCACATCACTCTCAAACCAGTTGAGATACTCATCACCTTTTAGTTGGGCATGAAAGCTCTCACCGTGACTGTCGCGCAGTGTTAGCTGATTTTGAAAAGCAGGTGCCGCCGTGAGCAGCGTAGTGATCATGAGAAGTAGCAAGTGTGTCATAATTTCTCCTTTGCTATAATGAAATGTTTGCACTCATCGTGCTACTTGGTGCAGAAATGTCTTCAACGGCAATGTTGT
>JALUJE010000173.1:1768-9423 GCA_027057185.1 Helicobacteraceae bacterium
GGGTGGTCTTAGCAGTGAAGGCATCGACATTTCCTCGATAAAAGAGATTTTCCCGATTGCCCTCGGCTTTAGCACTACTGTCGAGCACGGCATAAGCTGCCTCTTCGAGATCAACTCCTTTGTGCGTCACTGTGGCATTGACCGTGTTACTGACAAGCTGTTTTTGAATGACCTGTTCATCAATATGCCAAATTGCCAAACCGCCCTCAAAATAGAACGAAATCATCTGCAAGCCCCGATCATAACCGCTGTTATGACGGTTTTCAATTAAAAAATACTCATGAGAGTTGATGGGAAGTTTCACGATGTTAAACGCCTCAGAAGAGGTAGCATGAAATGTTACATGTACATTGAGGGCATCGGTAATGGTAGTGGGTGTTACCCACTCCAGTGTCGTTTTACTCCAGGCACACAGATGGGTCGGTGTGGCTCCAGGAAGCTCACCCAGCCCGGTGCGTCCCCACATTCCTGCCCCCATTAAGGCAAAATATCCGACACCTGCTGAGTGTTCGCTGGTATCGTAGAGGTCGGGAAGATTGAATGCGGCATGACCCAGTTCATGTGCAATAATGCCGATGGTTGCATCATGGTCGCCGTGGCGTTCACCCAAAAGTGCGTAGCCGCCATGACGAGAGCACTCCATGAGTGTGACACCATCTACAAAAGGGGTATCAGCGCGTTCGGTGCACGACGAGTGTGCCCAAACTCCCGGTTTGGCATTGGGACCGGAGAAGGCGTCTTCATTTCCGGAAACAATAAAGACGAGCTGCAGTTCATTGGGTGTGAGTGCTCCGTTACGATCAGTATCGTACGTAGAAAAGTCAATATGGGCATCTGCCAGACGCAGGGCTTCATTGAGATCGGGATGGATCAGACGGTTCTTTTGAGAATCGGGGTGCTTGCGGCTGAGGGTGATGGAGATAATACCGTCATTGATCGTGCCCTCACTCTCATTAACCGGTGTAAACTGGAAGTGGGATAACGATACCTCTTGTAGATAATGGTTGAGTTCATGCTCGCTAAAGCCGAAAATTTTACGATGCCATACTTCGGCATCATGGTGAAAAACAGCGTCGTCATAGCTCAGACGAATGAGCAGCAACGGCCGTTTTTCGGTGGTATTGGACGGGGATGGCGCAGGCTGTGATGGTGTGGTGTCAGTACCGCCGCATCCATATAACAGCAGCAGTACCACGCCAAACGTAAAGTATTGTATCATGATGACAGTATAGAGTAGTTGTGTTAATCGTGCATGAATATTTGGTAACGGGTTGCATCAGTCACTATTTGTTACATGCATTTCGTAATATTTTACCGCCTTCAAAGACGCGCTTGGTATAATAGCGTCAATATTTACAGTGAGGTCGTAATGATAACGTTTAGTGACATACTTTTAAAACTTCAGGAGTTCTGGAAAGATCAGGGGTGCAGTATTGTGCAGCCTTATGATATTCCTGCCGGTGCGGGAACTTTTCATCCCGCAACATTTCTACGTTCTCTTGATGCTTGTCCGTGGTCGGTAGCTTATGTCGCGCCGTCACGCCGTCCAACCGATGGTCGCTATGGTGAGAATCCCAACCGTTTGGGAAGTTACTATCAGTTTCAGGTGCTCATTAAGCCCAGTCCTCAGAATATTCAGGAATTATATCTGAAAAGTTTGGAGTATTTGGGCTTGAATCCTCAAGAACACGATATTCGCTTTGTTGAAGATAACTGGGAATCTCCGACACTGGGTGCCTGGGGACTGGGATGGGAAGTCTGGCTCAACGGTATGGAAATAACGCAGTTTACCTATTTTCAGCAGGTTGGCGGTATTGCCTGCGATCCCGTAGCTGTAGAGATTACCTACGGTACGGAGCGTCTGGCAATGTATCTTCAGGGAGTTGATTCGATCTTCGATATTGTCTGGGAAGAGCATGCTTTGGGGACAACACATTATCGAGATATTCATAAAGAGAGTGAAATTGAATTTTCAACATACCATTTTGAAGTGGCAGATATTTCCATGCTCTTTGCCGATTTTGAGGCAAAGTCCCGTGAGTGCAGCAGAGCACTGGATGCGGGACTGCCATTACCAGCATACGATCTGTGTATGGCAGCATCGCACACTTTTAATACGTTAGATGCGCGAAAAGCGATCTCGCAGACCGAGCGTGCTAACTACATCTTGAAGATTCGTGAGCTCTCCCGTGGTTGCGCTGAACTCTATAAAGCTCAAGAAGCAGAACGTATAGAGCGTGTCAAAGCGTAGCCTTGCAACAGATTGTCGGACAGATAAAAAATATTATCTACGAAGGTGATGACGGATTTTTTGTTGCTCTGCTCAGTGAGGGCATTAAGGTACGCGGTATTTACTACGAGAGTGCTATTACCCACCTAAAAGGGGCAGCCGTTCGACTTGAAGGGGACTATGAATCCCATCATAAGTACGGTAAAACGTTTGTTATTGAGCAGTTGCATATCAACCAGAATCCTCTTTTCTTCTTTTTGAATCGTGTGATCAAAGGCTTTAGCAAAAAACTTTCTGCCGAACTTATTGAAACGTTTGGTGAAGCAGGATTGATAGATATTTTAGACAACAATATCGAGAAACTCCTGAGTGTCAATGGTATTAAACAAAAGCGTCTGAAAACCATTCAGGCATCATGGAAACAGTATCGATCCATGCGTCAGCTTGGTGAACTTCTGATGCCGTTTGGCGTAACACCAACACTGCTGAGTACTATTGCCGGAGCAATGAAAGAGGTGGTCTCACCCGTTGAGAAAATCAAAAACAATCCCTATATATTAACCTCCATCAACGGTATCGGCTTTAAACGTGCCGATGAGATTGCATTGAAGATGGGAGTCGATGTTCGCAGTAACAAGCGCATTAGTAGTGCTATGGACTATCTGTTATTTGAGTTGTGTGAGCAACAAGGCAACAGCGCGGTTGCCCAAGAGATACTCTTTAGTAAACTCGATGAGATTTTAAATTTTCATGATGAACAGAATAGGTATGATGCAGTACTGCACGATTTGATCCTTGATGAGCAGGTGATGATAATGCAGCACCATCGCCTCGCTCCACGCCGGCTTTACGAAGCAGAGCATTTGCTTTTTGAAGAGTTTCAGCGTCGTGCCACCTTGAAAGCAGAGATACTTGTTGAAGATTTGGAGGCATTCTTAGCGGATGCGTTAGCATTGGGTACGCAGCAAAAAGAGGCGGTAGAACTCATTAACAGTGGTGTACATGTACTCTTTTTGGTTGGGTATGCGGGTACCGGCAAGAGTACGACCGCTAAAACCATTTTGGATCTGTTAAGCCAGCGTTATCATGCCGGTGCCATCATGACTACGGCACTGAGTGGCATTGCGTCACAACGCATCGGTGAGCGAACCGGTTATGCCAGTGCTACAATTCAGAGTCTGCTGGTAAAGTATGAGGAGCGTGATACCTTTCCTTTTGATGTGCTGCTGATTGATGAGGCCTCCATGATCAACTCGACCCTTTTTGCCCGTGTCGTTGCCAAAGTCTCGCGTGATGCCATATTGATTATTGTCGGTGATGATGCGCAGCTGCCGCCGATTGGCGCGGGTAACGTTTTAAGTGATGTTTTGACACTCAAGTTGGCACCAACGGTGACTCTAACACAGATTTTTCGTCAGAGTGAGGAGCAGGCGATTGCACTCATTGCCAATGATATTCGTCGGGGTAGGGTACCGCAATATCGGGAGATGTATGACGATTTTGAGTTTATTGAGGTTAGCATTGATAACTATCACACTCAGAAGCAGAGCATGAACGTGCAGGAATTTACTACGGTTCGTGATGCCAATGCACACGCTATTTTAAGTACTCTTGTTAGTAAAACACTAGAATACATTCCCGATGCGAGAATGGCACTGAAGCAAAAAGCGTTACAGCGTTACTTGACAATGTTTCAGGTAATCTCCCCGATCAAAGGAGGGTTATTGGGCGTGGAACATCTTAATAAGGTGTTGCAGGACTACTGGAATCCTAATGCTGCTTCGGTTATTAAACGGGGTGAGAAAGAGTTTCGCGTGATGGATAAAGTCGTACATACAAAAAATGACAATATGCTCTGCTTTACCCAAGAGGAGTATAAAGCAGGGCATCACAGCAGTGAGCGTCGTATCTTTAACGGCATGAGCGGACTGTTGTTCAAGATTGAACACGATGAAGAATTGGCGTATGTAGTCTACCCCAATGAGGCGTTGGTTGTACAGTACGACTGGTCACAGTTGGGGTCACATCTGATGCTCTCTTATGCACTTACCATTCATAAAGTGCAGGGTATGGAGTATGATGTGGTGGTTATGCCCATGAGTTTTTCGCACGCTATTATGCATAATACGAAGCTGTTATATACAGCAGTGACTCGCGCTAAAGATGAATGTATTATCATCGGGGAGCGCGGAGCGTTTGAAAATGCCTGCCGTCGCACACAAAGTACCCGTCGTGACACTGTTATGCTGGAGTTGGGTGCGGCACGCTCATAGAGTTTTGAGCTGATCGAACCGTTTCATGACTTCGGGGACATAGCGTCTGGGTACTTGAATGAGGAGAGGTTTTTTACGAATATCAAGCCACTTCAGAATACTGCTGAGGTCTTGATACGACATGGAAGTACAGCCGGCTGTCGGAGTATTTGGGGCTGCTTCTACATGTAAAAAGACGCAGGAGCCCTCATACGGAATGCGCTTAGTGTTGTGCGAAAGTGTCAGACCCAGAGTATAGAGTACATCATCACGACGCATCAGTTCAAAACTTTTGGCAGCCGGGGCAGATGAACGTGAAGTAATGGTATTGTAAGCGCTGGAATTGACATCATCAACACAGATCAGTTCAGCAGTGGTGTGAATGTAGGGCATGTTAGTGTTGGTATGCGCGGTGTCACCGAAACTTCCGGTAATATAGAAGATACCTGCTGGAGCTCTGCCGTCACCCTCACGTTTGCGTGGTTCCTCTGCATCGTGGGGAAGATCCAGTTCGGACGGACTCCATCCTAGGCCCGAACGTCCAAGATTGACGGCAATTGCTGCTCCAATCGGCTGAAAGTGCATTTCTTGACGTTCGTAGCGCTGAAGTATTGCCGTGGAGGCATTGAAATCATCACTGATGACTAGGAGCAGTTGTGAAGATGCTGCAAGAATCTGCGGTAGGGTTAGTAGAATAAAAACGACATATTTCATCAAAAAATCACCTCCCTTAGTTTACTTTAAAGATATGTATTATACTCTAACACAATCTATCTTAGATCTTTAGGCGATAATGATGAATATAAAAATAAGAACTGCCCAGAAAAATGATGCTGCCGTTGTTGCCAAATCGATGATTGTCAGCTCACGTTCGGGCAAAAAAATCGGGATATTTGATCTTATTTTTGAAACATCGGATGATGCAGAATTGCAGCAGTACCTTGAAAAACTGGTAATTACCGATACAAAAAGCTATTGTCATTACAGTAATTTCATTATTGCCCAGATCGATACAAAAGTAGTGGGGCTTTTGTGTGGGTATGAGCCGCGCATTGCGACCCATGCAATTTTTACCAAGGCACTTAGCGAGTTTGGACTGGATGCGTCTTATCAGGAACGTATTAGTGCTTACAAACTCTGTGAACCGACGTTTGACAAGAAGACATGGGTGTTGGATTTTATCTATATTGATCCGGAATATAAAAGTCTGGAAGTGCTCAAAACACTGGTACAAAAGAATTTGCTCACAGCCCGTCTTAAAGGGTACCGTCAGGTACAAACCCTATTAGATATCGGCTCGGTTGAGACTCGAATGGATTATGAAAAACTGGGCTTTGAGTATCTTGACGAGAAGCGAAGCGATTACTTTGCCGAGGTCTTTTTACGTCCGGGAATTTTACGACTTTCCATGCATCTGTAGTCATATGGAGTATGGCTATTTCAGTGTTATACCACCGATTTTAGCCATTATAATGGCGCTGTTGACGCGTCATGTCCTTTTCTCGTTGTTTGCCGGTGTACTGTCGGCACAATATATTATGGCAGATTTTCAGCTGATGCAGACCCTTTGGGGAACGGTAGCACTGTTTGGTTCGCTCTTAGGTGAGCCATGGATTATTAAGACCCTGCTTTTTGCACTCTTGGTGGGCTCGGTGATGGCATTGTTAAAAGCCTCTGGAGGCATTGATGGGTTTATTGAACTGCTGACACGTCGTTATGCGCTGGTTCACTCCAAACGTTCGGCACTACTGCTGACCTATGGGGTGGGATTGGTCATTTTTATTGAATCTTCCATAACATCACTGATTGCTGGAACTATCG
This sequence comes from Helicobacteraceae bacterium, assembly GCA_027057185.1. Taxonomy (GTDB): domain Bacteria; phylum Campylobacterota; class Campylobacteria; order Campylobacterales; family Sulfurimonadaceae; genus QNZR01. The sequence continues at coordinate 8,072 of JALUJE010000173.1, forward strand.
GCAGACCGTTGAGTGATCGTTACGGCTTTAGTCGTGCCAAACTGGCATATGTTTGTGACTCTACTGCAGCGCCGGTCTGTTCACTCATTATGATTAACGGTTGGGGTGCACTGGTGCTGGGATTGTTGGCGACACAGATCAGTAGCGAGGTGATTGAGGGAGAGAGTATCAGCTGGCTACTCGATGCGCTGCGTTACAATTTTTACGCCATGACGGCTTTGCTGATGACCTTTGTGGTGATCTGGTTTGACTTGAAAGTAGGCGAGGATCGTGTGGTTTCCAAGAAGTATGGGTATCACCATGCTACCTTCCGCCCAACAGCGAGTGCACTATTGATGCTCTTACCCATAGGGGTGATGATGATGACGGTATTTATCTCTTTGTATATCACCGGGGAAGGTAATATGTTGCGTGGCAGCGGTTCATCGGCAATTTTTCATTCGCAGGTGGCAACACTCTTCTTTATGCTGATCTATTATCTTTTGAAGCAGGTGATGCATGTGACACAATATGCTCGTGAAGCGTTGAGGGGATTGCGTTCCATGGGTGAGATTACTTTGATTTTGCTCTTGGCATTTGCTATGGGTGCCTCGACGCAGGATCTGGGAACAGGAATGTATCTGGCAGCATTTTCAGGTGATGTTTTGTCGCCGACTTATTTGGCAGGAGTGATTTTTTTGCTCTCAGCCGTTATGGCATTTGCTACAGGAACCAGCTGGGGAACGTTCAGCATTATGATTCCTGTTGCTATTCCTATGGCAGTGGGAATGGATGCCAATGTTGCTCTGTGTATTGCCGCCGCCATTTCCGGCGGTGTGTTTGGCGATCACTGCTCGCCGATTTCAGATACTACCATCATAGCATCGCTTGCCGCAGGATGTGACCATATGGAACATGTTGTAACACAACTGCCGTATGCACTCATTTCAGGGACGTTTTCATTGGGACTTTTTATTGCTTTTTCGTAATTTTAAAGCCCATGTGACGTTTTTCGTCAATAATATGTAACGAACGAAACAGCGCCTCTTTTTTAGAGTGGTAGTACTCTTTAATACCTTTTTTCGAACAGTTTTTTCCGCAATGGTGTACGAGTAGAAAGTCATTAAAGAGTGTCGGATACATGGAAACTGAGTAGTAATGCGTCGTTTTTTTGTTATGTCTGTAGAGCGTCATAATATTCTTTTACTGTTTTTGATAGCAGGTAGTATACACTATTTTTTTAAAATAAAGAAATGGTAATACTGTTTATGTTAATTGTGAATTAATAAACATTTAGATATATTCATTGGAAAAGATAAATAACATAGAAAGTTATATGATGAATAATAATAAATATTTTTTTACATTCTTTA
>JALUJE010000174.1 GCA_027057185.1 Helicobacteraceae bacterium
TTCATTTTCAGCATTATTATACACTTGAAGAAATGCATGTAAACTATGCATTTTTTTATGCGAATGAGATATTTGATGCATTTGCGTGTGAGCTTTTTTATAAGGGAAAGATCGCAACAGTACACAATCATAAGGTGGTATTTGAAGTAGAAGATACCGAGATAGCGGCTTTGGCAGCGCGTTACCATAAAGACCGGGGTGAAATCGCCGTTGGATATGAGGCGTTTGCTGCAGCGATGGTAAATGCCGCGAACCAGTTTGAGTTTATGAGTTTTGATTACGGTGAAATGCAGGCGCGTCCGGATTTTTCGATTCGGGTGTATCAACATCATAAAACATTTCCATTTTTTGAAGAAGATCTGCAACATTCAGAGCTCTACGGAGCATCCGACATTACTTATGATGTGACGTTTGCACATGTCAAAGATGCTTTTGAAGCAGCTGGAGCCGGTATGGTAGCATACAAGGCACAGATGACGGCGCTTATTGAGATGGGACTTTTAGATCTCTTGCAGATACTGCAACAGCATGTTGATGATACGTGTTACAAGCAGGAACTGGAAAAGGCAAAATTGCTCATTATGCCTGATTTTCTGGGGGAACGCTTCAAGATGATACGGTTTCGACAGTACCATCATTAGTCAGCACGGTTTGGCAGATATGAAGTGACATCATGGGAACAATAATGCGTTATAAAATCTATGGTATTGAAACTGTTGCCTTTAATACTATGGAATCTGGAATAAAAAGTTTCGGCAAGCATATTACTATCTGTTGCGGGTTCTGCCGAAGCTGATAAAGAAACGAGTTGTGCTCTTGAAAGTGCAAAGTATCGCATTAAATCTTCTGATGACGAGAGATGATGTTGCGAAAAGATCGATTGTAACTGAGGCTGCTGCATTTGAGTGGTAATATGCCTGAAATCTAGAACTATGGGTCTTTTAGAACCAAACATCAAGAAGTCTTTTGTAGAAATATCCATGAAACTTATGACATATTCAAAGGTATCGGTGTAGGCTCTTATGATACTTTTTAGTGTGGCGACATCTATAGTAAAAAGCGGTACCCATTGTGCATAAATACCGTTTTTGGAAAGTTTTGATTTGACAATAGTGAAAAAATCTTTATTCATAATATTAGATGCACCGCAGAGCCATGGGTGTGAGGGTTGGGAGACAATAATGTCATATAGTTTCGGTGACATCAGCAGCGTATTTCTCGCATCATTAATGGTAATGTGCACCTGTTGATCAGTTTGAGTAGGAAGTACTCCACCATAAATGGAGCGCACGGCATCGAGGACTGAAGATTCAAGTTCGACAACGTCGATATTGTTAAGAGCATTTAGGCTCAGGGCTCTAACCGTAGTGCCGCCTCCATAACCGACTACAAAAGCATTTTTGGCATTTGGATTGAGTAATACCGGTATTTCTCCTAGTAAAAATTCATTTAACAGTAGGTTGTTTTTATTACAGATATCTACCCAAGATTCACTCATGCCATTGTTTAAAATTTTGACAATACATGGTTTGTCATCATAACTCAGGGTACTAATAATCCCTGTCTGTCCTTCTGCAATAAAATGTGTTGTTGAGGAAGATTTTATTACTGCATTACGTTGTACAACAATATCAATCATAGAACGATAGTTAAGATGCGGCAACGTGTAACCGGCAAGTATAAACAAAAAAATGCCTCCGAACCACAGTGTAAGAATCTTTCGAGTCTGAATGTATTTTATAAATACAAAGCTACTGAGAAAAACCAATAGTGCTATGACTGTTAGTAAAGTATCTGTGGAAAAATATGGAATGATGAAAAAACCTGCTAAAAGAGAACCAAAAATTCCGGCAATAATATTGATTCCATAAGCTTTACCTATGTGTGAAGGAAGATTATTCTGATGACTAGCATAATAGTTTAATGCAGTAGGAAAAAGTACTCCAAGAAGCACTGTTGCCGGTAACAACAGTAAAAACATTAGAAAATACTTGCTCCATCGATAGAGAAAGCTATTGACATTCCAGCTACTTAGATAGGCATACATTTCAGGGAAAAGTCCTAAGCCGACGCGAGCAGCAAGAAGCATGAGAGCAAGTAATATAAGCCCATAAAAGAGAAGTTTTTCTGTTGAGATTCTCGTAACAATACGGGATGTGCCAAGCCATGATCCAAGGGCAAGACCAAGAAGAAACATGGTTAGGATTAATGAAAAACCGTAAATTGTATTTCCGGTATATACAATTAAAAATTTCATCCAGCCTACTTCGGTTGCCATGGCACTGAGACCGGTTACAAAAAGAACTGCTAATGCTCTATAATTCACAGGCTTTTTTGCCATGGGTATCGTCGCAGTACGATGATGTGAGAAGGTATTTCTGTTAAGATGCTTATAGAGCAATACGCCCAGTAAAAAAACAGAGGTATTGAGTAAGGCCGCTATATAGATGGTACCGTCTAAACCAAATTGGGGAATCAATATAATACCGGTGAGTAAGGCACCTAGAACAGAACCAGCCGTGTTAAACGCATAAAACTGTGCCAGTCTGGATCTTACGTGATGTCTTTTAGTAATGTTTAGCGCTACTAAAAGTGGAAATGTGGTTCCTATTAGGAATGTTGGTATCAGCAGCAGCAGGGTAACAATGATAAAGCGCCAGCTTATATGGGTACTTGCCATGGGAAATGAGGCAATATAAGAATCTAAATGAAGTAAAATCGGTAATAATACAAGTGCACTTATTGCAATGAGTAGTTCAACAAAAAGATACATTTTCAATGCACTGTTATATTTTTTCAATAGAAAATCAGCATAATAGTTTCCTGTCCCTAAGCCAAGAAAAAATGCGGCTAACACGGTACTAATAGAGATACTGGTGGAGCCTATGCTAAGACTTAAGAGTCGTACCCAAACGACTTGATATATCAGGGCGGCAGCTCCTGAGAAAAGTAAAAAAAGAGAGATAATCCATGTTGTTGATACTATATGCTTTCTTGTGCTATCAGATTTCATTTAAGTGCATTGCCAAGGAGAGTCTGTCGGTAGTTCCGGTACGTTCAAAAATGGCGCTAATATGGGCTTTGACCGTACGTTCGGTAATACGGAGCTGCTGCGCAATTTCTTTGTTGCTCAGACCCTCCTTAATGAGCAGTGCCGTCTCTTTTTGGCGTTTTGTCAGTGTGTCAAGTATTGCAGAGCCTGTTGCGGCTTTGGTCGTATAATGCGGTGCTACTTGCGCAATGAGTTCCTGCATAAAGGAAGGAGGCAGCCAGATATTGCCTTCTTTGATGGTTATGATGGCACGTCGTAGATGTTTGGCATGCATAAAACTGTTTCCATAGCCCTTGACTCCTTGTGCCAGAAGTGATGTGCCTTCATTAAAATTAGGTGATGGAGTGAGTGCAAACAAAATAAAATTTGCGTTTATCTCAAATAGCTTCCCGACTTCAGCAGTGTCAGTGATAATGATTGCTTCTTCATTGAGTTGGGTATTGTTGCTGATATGTGTGAGTGGAATATCAATACTTTTAAGACGATTTTTTAATAGGGTATTGGTGCTGAAGAGTTGTATCATCGTTCTCGCAGTGCCCCCTGTTTTACTTTTAAAATGGGTTTTAAAATAAAATCCATAACACTTTTTTTACCGGTAATAATATCGACATTGGCGACCATTCCAACAATGATTTCATAACGTTTTCCATCTTTGAGAAGATGATTTTCATCGGTTTTAATGCGTACGAGATAGTACGTTTCACCCTCTTCATCGACAATAGTATCCGAACTAATATAAGTGACCTTTCCGGTAAGCCCACCATAAATTGCAAAGTCATAAGCGGTAAACTTGACAATGGCTTTTTGCCCCGGGTAAAGATACGCAATATCGGAAGGTTTTATTTTGGTTTCAATCAATAGTTTATCTTGAATTGGAACAATCTCAATAATATCCATTCCCGGTTGTACCACGCCATTGACGGTATTGACAAGTAGTTGTTTGATGACGCCATTAACCGGAGAACGCACCAAAGTTCGATTGACCTGATCTTCTAGTGCCTGTCCGGATTCTAAAATACGTGCCATTTCGGCATTGACTTCATTGAGTTCTAGTTTGGCTTTGTGGCGAAATTCTAAAATACTCTCCTGCATCTTATTTTTTGCCTCTTCAATGGTAGACTGAATACGGGGAATAGAGATGGTCACGGCATCAAGATCACCTTTCATGGCGCTCTCTTGACGAGAAAGTTGTAGAAACTCCACCTTTGAAACCAGTCCGTTGGCAACCAGAGGTTTGGTGATTTTGACTTCTTCGGCGATGAGCTCATAACTGCGTTGAAGTTGTCGCTGCTTGGAGCGTACTTCTTGTAGCTCATTTTGACGTTGTTTGATCTGCTCTTTTAAAATGTTGGTACTCTGTTGGAGTTGTTTTTTATTGATTTCAAAAAGCGCCTTTTCATGAGAAATATCATCGGAAATTTCTCGGGCAATGGTACTGTTGACAATAAAATTTTTACCGGTGGCTTCAGCTTCTAGGCGGATGGATTTGGCCCGAAGTTCATTGTAACGGAGCTGATTTTCTTCGAAAGAGCTTGCAAATTTTGTATCGTCAATTTTAATCAGTACCTGTCCTTTATCTACTTTTTCTCCCTCATCAACCAATATTTCTGAGACAATACCTCCTTCGAGATTCTGGACAATTTGAAGTTGTTTGGAGGGAATGACCTTGCCTATTCCGCGGGCAAGTTCATCAATTTCGGCAAAGTTTGCCCAGACAATAAGCCAGAAAACTGCCAGTGCCATGATCCATAAGATCTTTTTGGAACGTTCTGTCGTTTTTTCCAAAACAGCATTGGAGAGGGATTGCATATATTGCAAATCATCTTGAGAGTAGTGGGATTTATTGTTTGCCATGTCCACCACCTTTGAGCGTCTGTAGGATTTTTGCTTTGGGACCGTCCATGATGACTTTGCCGCTGTCAATGACAATGAGACGATCTACTAGTGACATAAGCGATGTTTTGTGGGTGACTACAATGGCAGTTTTGTTCTGAATCTCTTTGGAAAGTCGGGAGAGAAGCAGTTGTTCGGTTGAGCTGTCCATGGCATTACTGGGTTCATCAAGCATAATAATAGAGGCATCATTGACAAAAGCTCTTGCAATGGTGACACTTTGCCGCTGACCACCTGAGAGTCCATATCCTTGCTCTCCAATAGGCATATCAAAACCTTTAGGATGCAGGTTGACAAACTGATCAACGAGTCCGATATGGGATGCTTTTAAAATGGCTTCATCGTGGGCATCAGGTATTTTATAGACAATATTATCACGAAGTGTACCGTGAAATAGCGTAACGTCCTGGGGGACATATGCAATCTGTTTGCGCATATCCACGGGATCAAGCTGTTGGATATCAATATCATCTATGAGCACGGTACCGCTGTCAGGTTGATAGAGATTCATAATGAGCTTTTGAATGGTAGATTTGCCCGAACCCATTTTCCCGATAATACCGACATGTTCTCCAGGGTTAATGGTAAAGGAGACATTTTTTAGTGAGGCTTTTTCCTCATCGGGGTAGGTGAAGGTGACATCGTCAAAAACAATTTTTCCTTCAATATTGGAACGATAAATAAAGCGCTTCTCTTCAGGACGCTCTTCGGGTAAATTCATAATATCGCTCAATTGTGCATAGGCAGTTTTGGTCTGTTCATAGTTCGCAAGTAGGGCGGCAACTTGTCCCATCGGTGAAATGGCTCGCGACGTCAAAATTACTGCAGCGATGAGACCTCCCATCGTGAGTGTCATGTCGTCAATCATATAGACACCGACAATTAAAACACATACAGTATTGAGCTGAATAAAGAATGAGGTAAGTGTGGTTATTGAAGCCGATAATATTTTAGATTTGAGTCCTTTATTAGCAATCTCTCCGGTGGCTTCTTCCCAGTGATATTGAGCATGACCGCTGGCACCCAAAATTTTAATGGTTTCTAAATTTACCAGACTTTCAATAAGTACTGAGTTTTTTTGTGCTGCAGCCTGATAGGTACTCTCTACACTCCGTTGCAAGGGTTTTCGAACACTAAGACTATAGGCTAGAATCAGTAGCATTATGACAATGGGAACGGCTACAATAGCTCCGGCAATATAGTAGGTGACTGCTAAAAAGATTATGACAAAGGGAAGGTCAATAATGGTGGCCACGGTCGATGAGGTAAAAAAGTTTCGAATGGTATCGAAATCTTTTAAGTTACTGGCAAATGAACCGACTGATTTTGGACGGGCATGCATCTTTAAATTCATGACTTTTTCAAAAATAATGGAGGACATGATAACATCACTCTTTTTACCGGCGATTTCCAGAAAATAGGTGCGCATCAGTTTTAACACCATGTCCAGAACATAGACGACAATAACACCGATGGCCAGTACCCACATGGTTTCAATAGCACTGTTGGGAACTACACGGTCATAGACATTCATGGTAAATAGTGGGGCCGCTAATACAAAAAGGTTAATCATAACCGAAGCAATGAGCACATCACGATATATATCTGCAGAGCGCTTGAGCGTACCCCAAAACCAGTGTTTGTGTTCCGAGTTGTCCAGTGTTCGAACACGACTCTGCTGCGTGTATTCTTTTTTAATAAAAAAGGTGAAGCCCAAATATTTCTGTTTTAAAAAATCCAAATCGATCCACTCTTCACCATCAGGCATATCGGGAATAATAATTTTGGCACGATTGTTTTGTTTATCGAGTACCTCTAAAATACAAGCATCTTGATTGTGCAACAACAAAATGACGGGCAATACCATTTCTGGTATATCATCAAGATCACGTTTCATCAGTTTTGAGGTGAATCCGGCACGTTTGGCAGCACGTGAAAAATTGGATTTTGACTCATCCATAGAGAAGAGTTTTGGCATACTTTCATGATCTTTAAGGGGAAGCCCGGCTGTTAGGGATTCGGCACTGAAAGGTCGTTTGTGCAGCTTGGTAAAGATAACGAGACACTCTAAGAGCGGGTCAAACAGGTGATCTTTTTTCATAGTGATTCGTACTTAAAATAAATTTTTATTGATTATACTTTGAGATTGCTAAGAGTTGTTTGAATATGAAGCAATTTTATAGAACAATAGTGGGTAAAGAGCCGCTAAAGACTCTTTAGTGTTTGCGGTTAGCGGATATGAACGTTAAACTCTACACGACGATTTTTTGCACGTCCCTCTTCGGTATCATTGGATGCGATAGGAGCACTCTCTCCCATGCCCATGGTCTTAATACGATCCGCTGCAATGCCAAACTCCATTAAGGTATTTTTGACCGAATGTGCACGTCTGTCAGCAAGCCCTTCATTGTAACTACGCGATCCGATACTGTCAGTATGGGCAATAATATCGAGCGTGGCTTCTGGATGTTTTTGCATAAACGCAGCTACTTCATTTAAGAAATGCTTGGTGTCGTCGGTAACTTCTACCGATTTGTACAAGAAGTTAATATTATCAATGACGACGGCGTCATCACTTTGAGCCGATGCCATTAATATGGCTTCAGTAGACGCAGTCTCTTCTTCTACTGCCGGTTCAGAAGTTACTACGTCGGTACAGAGATTTTCGATGTCTATCTCAAAGTTTTCATTGGCAGCATAGGTAATTGCTTCCATACCAAATGTGTTTAACGAAACATCATCGGGGTACGCAGAATTGACCTGATTGGCAATATTTGTCTGCAATGCATAATTGAGCAAACCTGTAGCATCTAAAATACGATAGGCAGCAAAAGAAAGGTTGTTTTGTGCTTTGACCATCTCTTGGCGGGCATTGTTGTTTTCCAGTTCAACATTGAGCAGGTCAAGGAGACTTCTTCTGCCGAGTTGGTACTCTTTGGCATAAGAGTCAGACGTAATTTTCGTCATTTTTTGATGCTGTTCCAAGCAGGTGATTTGTCGTGAGACAATCTGATTGGTTAACCAGGCAAGCTTAACCTGTTCTTCAGCATCACGAATTTTTGCATTTTCACTCTCTTGTTGTGATGTAACATACTGCATGTTCTGAAGACGCTGGGCTTCATCACGACCACCATTATAAAGATTATAGTACAGACGTAACATTGCCTGATAGTTATTATCTTTTCCGTTAATGCCGTTAATGTCATTTTTTATCTCGCCGGAGAGTTGCGCATCGACTTTGGGATAGAATGCTGAACGGTCTTTATTGTATTGTGCTTGTCGGGTTTTTACATCGGCTTTTTCTAACAGTAGACTGGGATGATACTGGAGTGCCAAACCGGTTAACTCATCGAGATTGTTACTTGGCAGTGCCGGCGTTTCCGGGCGTACCAACTCACTGGAGGGAATGGTTTTACCATAGACCTTGGCAAAATTTGCCATAGCATCTTGATAGTTGTTCATTTGAGAAATGTAGTTGGCATACGCTAAGGAGAGGCGTCCTCGTGTCTGCTCAACGTCAGAACGGCGTCCCAATCCGCTGTCGACCTTTTGTTTAATCATATTGTAAATACGTTCATGGGTTTTAATATTCTCTTTTTGAAGCTCTAAAATATCGCGACTCTCTACGACTTTTAAATAAACCTCCGTAGCACGAAGTGCCAAACGGTTGGCCTCTTGAAGGACGTTTTGACGTGCGCCTTCAATACGTGCTTTCTGCTCTTTAACATCATACTTTGTTTTAAACCCTTCAAAGAGATTTTCGGTACCGACAAGCCCGACCTCTTTGCGGGTCAAGTCATTGTCATAGGCCAGCTTGTCGGTATGTTCTGGTCCAATTCCTCCCGATAAATCCAGTGTTGGAAGGTAGCCGGCTTTGGCACGATCTAGATCATATTTTACCGCTTTATAGTCACTCAGAGCCTTTTGCATGCTGGGATTTGTATCAATAGTTTCTTGAACCATCTCTTCTATGGTCAGTGCACTTAAAGCCAGAGGAAGTGAGAGCAAAAGTGTCGTCACTACGGAGAGTCGTAATTGCATGTTGGTTTACCTTTTTTTGAACATTAAAATATAGTTTTATTGTAGCACAAAAAGTCGGAAACGGTAATTATTTTGTTGGAAAAAATTAATAAATCATGCAAGATGGTGTCAAAATGAAAAAAGATATGCCTATTTTAGGTTTCACACTAGAAACCTAAAATACGATTAAATGGCTCGGGTTTTGCACATGAGAATGGGAACAAAGAGTAAGGAGATAACGACGGCAGCAACCGTACCGGAGATGAGTGCAACACCAAGACCACCGAAAATAGGGTCGGTTGCCAAAAGTGCACTACCTAAAATAATGGCAACAGCAGTAAGTAAAATGGGTTTGGCGCGTGTTGCAGTAGCCACGGCAATGGCGCGATTTTTGTCAAATCCTTTGTCGTGGATGAGGGATTTGGTAAAGTCAATGAGCAGTAAAGAGT
>JALUJE010000175.1 GCA_027057185.1 Helicobacteraceae bacterium
GTGGTAGTACCTTTCCATTTCCTTTTATTCTGGCACCCTCCGGAAAACATAACGAAACGGTCTTAACCTCACTTTCTCAAGGAGAGATGGTAGATCTTATTTGCGAGAAGCAAACCGTCGGAACTATCACCGTCGATGACGTCTATCATATTGACAAAACCGAACGTGTCAAACAGATTTACGGCACCGACGATCCCTCTCATCCGGGTATTAGCGATACCTACCAACGCCTTGGAGATTATGCTGTCTCCGGAAATTATACACTCAATACAACGCATATTAAAGAGATGCTCCAAACCATTCAAAAAGCCAAAGAGCAGATCAATGCACAACACGTCACGGCATTAATGTTAGCCGTAAACCCTCTGCACCGCGCTCATGAACGACTCATTCGTCAAACGCTCGAAAAAAGTGATCTGGTTGTCATTTTTCTCCTCAAGCCTTACCAGAGTATTGGTCTGGATTTTGACATTCGCTATGAAGCACTGAAATATTTCGTTGAACACTTTTTGCCACGAAATCGTGTGGTCATTGTACCGCTGGAAAACAGTTATATTTTTGCCGGTCTTAACGAGTTGACGATTGACGCCATTGTAGCAAAAAATGCGGGTTGCAGTGCCTTTATGGTGGGTCAAAATCATGCCGGACTGGGTATGTACTATGACCACAATACCAACAAATCAATCCTCGATCGTCTCATAGGTATTGATATTACGGTAGACATTGCCAGTATTTATGTCTATTGCGAGGAGTGTAAGACTTTAGTGAGTACCAGTACCTGTCCCCACGGGCAACACCACCATATTTCCTATAACTCCAACTCTATTTTACAACTCATAGAGCTCGGACTCATTCCTCCGGCAGTTCTGGTACGAAAAGAGATCTCTGCACTCATACTCTCCAAGCGCTTTCCCAAACGTTTTAAAAATTTACAAGATCTCTACACCAACATTTTACCGCAATCAGGTCTTCTGGAAAATCACAGTGAAGCAGAGTTCTACAAAGAACTGATAAAACTCTACCAAACCACATCACTGACATAAGGCATAACATGAATATCAACTGGCTGTTTATTACTCTAGGTTACAGTGGTCTTGCTCCCAAAGCTCCCGGAACAGCAGGAACGATTGTAGCATTGGTTCTTGGAGTCCTTCTGCTCAGCTATCTCGGACCCCAAACGCTCTTTTTTGCCACTCTGCTCATCACCATTATTGCCGTCAAAGAGATCGACAAATATGAAGCAGCTTCAGGTATTCATGATGATAAGCGTATTGTCATTGATGAACTCTCCGGTATGTGGATTGCCCTCTCCATCGCTCCGGCAGTCAGTTTTCCATTGAATGATTTATGGACTCTAGATAATGGTTTACTGGTACAGATTCTTTTAAGTTTTCTTCTGTTCCGCTTTTATGATATTACCAAACCTTCTATTATCGGGCGTATTGACCGTGATGTCAAAGGCGGTCTGGGTGTTATGGGTGATGATGTCATTGCCGGATTTGCCGCAGGCATCTCTACTGCGCTACTGGTTGAGGGCTATACATATCTCATGTAAATTACATGTAATGTTACTCTACACCAACATCGGGTCAAACGTCGGCTCAATCTCGTCAAAATCATCAATAATCTGTTTAAAAATCTTCTGTGTTTTTACTGCTTTGTCAATATGCCCTTCAAAAATATGTTGCGAAGAGACAAAGGCTTCGCCCAACTCTTGGTAGATTAAAATTCGTCCGTTAATATGGCGGTTAAACTCACTAAAAGCCGCTTCTAAAAAACTACGTTTTGTCGTATGGCGAAAGAGGGCTTTGAGCATCTTGTCACGCTCTTTAATGGGTAGCGACTCATCAATAGCCTCCGCCACGCGTTTGATGTCAAAACGTGATATATAGACACCGCATTGTGAGGGGGCTAAAAGGATCTGTGCTATGGCATCAACAAATGCGGGAACCGGCTCGTTATCTACGGCATCGCCCATATCGGGATTGGCACGATGTTCATGCGATTCTTCTTCATTTCCTACACATTTTTCACGTACAAACCTATCAAACTCCGCTCGTAAATCACTTAAATCATCCGGGTTCATTCTCATCCTTTAATAAAATAGTATATACCGTTGCATTCATATAGGGCAGCAGAGCATCATAACCAAAATAGGTTCCCGTTGCCACTGCGGAAAATGCTCCGTTTTCATCGGAGACATCTACCATCATATGGCTTGGCGTAACAGGTGAGAACAATGTCGACTCGTCAACGCAGTTAATGGCCATATCATGCTTGGAAAAGTCGGCGATCATCTCATGGTTAGCACGTACTATATCGACTTCTAAACCTTCTAATGCACCGTTGAATGCTCTTGCCAAATGCATGCAGGATTCCACACGATCATGATACAACGTTATCTTCTTAAGCGCACTCTGTTGCACATGCAAGAGCAACGCTTTAGCAAGTGCACCGCTGCCATAAAGTGCAAGAGTACCAATCTCATAGTGCTCAAGCAGCATCGCCAATGCCCTTCCAATGGCTACATCACCGTAAAGTAGCCCATTATGAACACGAATGACATCACAAAAGCCACAGGCAAGGACATCATCACTGCAATGATCACAAAGATCCACCGCTTGGTGACGATACTCTTTGTCAATAACCACCCCGTTAAGCTTGGCATGACGCAATCCCGACACCGTATAGTAAAAATCATCCGCTCGAATATTCATCGGAATCATCATGGCATTGGTCGCCTGGGACTTAAAAAACGTATTCATTGTCACACTAAAGCGGTTTTGCTGGGCATACTCCCCTAAAAAACCGTACACTTTGGTATTGATCTGAATCTCATCATTCATATTCATCATATGCTAGGTAATTCCCCATAATTCTTTGGCCTCATCTTCTTCAATTCGGCAGCGTCGACACATACGCTCACCCTGCAGTGATGCAAATGTCAATCCGCATTCGTGGCAATGGAACATCTTAAATGCTACCAGATTTTCAATACTGGGCTCAAACAGCTCTCTTAGGTTAAATGATGATGAGAGGGTAATGGCATCACTCTCACATACATCATGGCAAAGATTACAGCGAAGGCATAACAGCGCATCAAAGTCTATCTTGGAGTCTCGCATATCGGAACTCAGTGCACCGCTAGGACAGATACGATAACACATCTGACACGCAGTACAGCGCGTCTCATCCAAAAGTTTCTGTGAAATAAAACTGAGCGTAGTAGCATCGACTATATGGTAAGTATCAGGTTTTTTCTGCCGTTTCAATGCACTAAAAAGTAGTTTTCTTCTGTCACTGATACGTTTTTCTTTCATAGCCGATGTATCGAGCGTCTCAATATGATGCGCTGTAAATTCGTCGGTTGCCATCTCAATACGACGCTCAAACTGCTGCTGGGTTTTACGCACATTTTTCAATGTAAAGGTTCGAAAAAAATCCCGTCGGTCAGGAGATATACTCACATACTCATTTTTAAATGCCACCTTCTCAGTCTGCACGCGCGCATCACTTGACATTGCTTCTAGCACGTAGTTCGCCTCTTCAGCATGATGCGCAATCTGCTTTTGACATGTGGGTGCAATTGTGCAGGTATCGCAATGTCCCACATCTAAAATAATGTCACCTTTAAAAGATGCTAAGGCAATCAGATGTTCAACATTGAGTACACTGATGCATGGAACATTACTCTGACACGAGATCAGAGTGGACGTCTCAGCCACAAACGTAAAAAAGAACTCTGTTGGACTAAAGTCATCGAGCGCCAATGCTTCGGTAGGACAACCGCCGACACATGCTCCACAACCGATACATGTAAAAAGATTAATGGCCGGTAGTGCTTCAGGAACTATTTTTATGGCATCGACCGGACAGAGGGTATCACATATCTGACACGTACTCTGTTTCGATGCACTTCTGGTACACGCCGTACCATTCAATGAGATACCTGCCATTATTGAAGTGGGGTGCCCTTCGTAAGGTACTCGTTGTCACTGAGTAAAAACTCCAATGACACTTGGGCAATGTCATAATAGTACGGAGTACGCGCTTCATATTTCATATTAATAAGATACAAGGGTGCCCACTGAAGCAGATGCCGGTTTAAAAACTCTTTTGCCACACGTTTGAGCTCTGCCTGCGCATCACTATCGTGCTGAGATTCTGCCTGCAACTGTGCTTCACACAGATGGTGCATAAACTCCATTTCTACACCGATATGATCAGCAGATACGACACGTGCCGCTTCATAATCAACAACAAAATCGTACGCACTATAAATATCAGTAACCGGATTGGCTCCACCGGTCTCTATCATCTGGTCATCACGGGTATAAAAGGTCTCATAGGGAATGAGATGCAGTAGTGAAATATCGGAAAAATCAGGATTAAGATGTTCTTGCACCAAAACGGCAGCAGAAAGCGTCAGGGCTTCATGCCATGTTGCAAAAGTGGGAAAGAGTCCCAGCATGTTCGGATCGCTCTGAATCTGTTCAACCAGTGCAGCGTCACTCTCTTGAAGCAACACTCGAGAGAGTAATGCATAGATATTGCTTCGTGCTTGCGTTTCGTTCATAAAAATTTTCCTAAGTTATATAGTGAGATTGTAGCCAAGCAAACTTGCAATACCCTAAAATATTGTTATCATCCTGGTGATAGCTATGAGAACATAAGATTTTTTTACATAACACTACGCTTACGACAACGTAGCAATACGTATCGTTTATATCTCCACCTCTTTACCTTGCTGTAGAGAGAATAAACTCATAATACTCCTGTGAGTGGTATTTAAACTCTTTGAGTATATCCAAACCAAGTTTTCTCTTATGTGCCGCATATGAACGAGTGTTAGTTTTGTTTACAAATGTTACCAAGTACTTAAATCTATATGACATCTTTTCTAAAGCAAATGCAAAGATTTCTTCTAAAATACCGCATCCTCTCATAGAAGCATCAATACAGATTGGGCCGTATTGATAAGAATTATGAACACTCAGTACATCACCTTGATACTGGCAATGTGATAAATCTTCAATCATATAAGTAAACATACTCCATTGTGACCAATAGTGCCATGATGCGGCCATGACATATGCCACCACTTTAGTATTGTCTACCGCAATAAAAAGCCCTTGTTCCTGAGTAATTAATCTTTTGAGATCGTCAGGTGTCAGTGCCGTCGTTACAAAACCGTCTTTTTTATCTTCTTCTGATATTGTACTAATATGATATTGACAATGTAGCTGTAACACATCACCAATATCTTCTACAGTGGCAACTCTATACTCCATTTCGATACTCCTGCATCCTGGCTACCGTTTCAATATCTATATGATCACTTCGGGTTCTCAAGTGTTGTATGATCATGTCAAATCGCTTCTTACTGAGATGTTGTCCAAATTTTGACTTCGCATTTAGTGTCTCAATTTCAAGTTTATAGACTACCGTGCGGTGCAATACATTTTGGTATTGTGCTTCATCTAAGGGCAGATAGTTTCCCTCGGGTTGAAGCTTGTCCATCAACGCAGATAGTGCTTGGATTTTTTCCTCATAATCCTCTACAAAAACAATCTTGCCATCCATGATGATCGAGGTAAAAAACTGTGTGGCAGGACACGCAAGTCCGTCATCTGAACTAAAATATGACGGTATCAATGAATAGGTCTTGACAATACTAAATGAAGCATACCGGTTTACATGTAAAATATCTATTTTTTTTCCTTTCATGGCACCGTGAAAATAAATATTATCTCCTTTTTTAACAAAGGTAAGTGGCAGACTGTAGGGCATATTGTCGTGACATAGTGCTAAGACGCCATACGCTGTAGTCTCCATAAGTACCTCTATGGTTTTTGTATCAGTTATTTCAAATATCTGTTTCAATGTCTCACTCCTACAAAATTTTATGCTATTATACGTGTAAATTGTACTCTGAACAAGTGACAAATTATTTAAAAAATAGGGGGACAGTTTTGTATAAGCTCTATACTGAAAATAATGACCCACTTCATATTCAGCTCTATGAAGCAATAAAAAGAGATATTCTCACCAATCATGAAGTCGGTAACAAACTCCCTTCCATTCGTAAGCTTGCACTAGAATACAACCTCAGTAAAACGACAGTGGAATCTGCATACGCACAACTTTATGCAGAAGGATTTATTGAATCAAAACCAAAAAGTGGTTATTACGTGGCAGATCTACTCTATACGATGCCACCTTCTTGCACACACATATCACAACAGATGCAAAAAGAACAAATCTCTTACCGATACGATTTTTTTCCGGCACAACTGACTAAAGAGAGTTTTCCTCTCAAAACGTGGAAACGACTTTTTAACAAAGCTATTGATGATTCTCTTGACTTTGGATCTTATTTGGATGGGCAAGGAGAATTAGGTCTCAGAGAGGCGATCACATCATATATCACTTCCTTACGCGGCGTTAAATGTGAGAGTAATCAAGTTATAATCTGTAGTGGTTTTAGTGATTCCATGGGACTTTTGGCAAAATTGATACGGTGCCAATATACATGCTTTGGCATGGAAGAACCGGGCTATCATGTGGCACGAAGAGTGTTTGAGGAGTACGGGTACACCATAAAAAAGATAGCGGTAGATCATACCGGTATGCAGCTTCATGCACTACAAAATACCAATGTCAAACTTATCTATATCACACCTTCGCACCACTATCCTACCGGTGCAACAATGCCCATATCAAACCGATTGAAATTACTAAAACATATGCATCACATGGGTGGACTCATCATTGAAGATGATTACGATAGTGAACTTGCCTACTATAACCGTCCCATCCCTTCGCTTCAGGGTTTAGATACGCATGACAGTGTTGTCTATCTTGGTACATTTGCAAAATCTCTTTCTCCGGCATTGCGCGTAAGTTATATGGTACTGCCAAAACATCTTGTACCACGCTATAAAAAAAGTTATGACGCACATTTTCCACGGGTAGCGCTCACCACCCAAAAAACACTTGAACTTTTTTTGAAGGAGGGTCACTGGGAACGGCACTTACGAAAGATTCGTACCCTTAACAAGAAAAAGCACCACTTACTTAAAAAACTACTCAAAGAAACATTGCACGACACTTTTGAAATTGTTTCAGAGGGTGCAGGATTGGCTATACTCATCAACCCTACTGTACCATTTCACTGGGAAAAGTTTAAAGCTTTGGCTGAAAAAGAGCGCATTAAACTCTATTTTGCCAAAGAACGATGCGGAGGAAATTTCGAAGCTATACGCATGGGGTTTGGCGGATTCAATGAGACCAGCCTCAAAGAAGCAATAGAGATTTTTGCAACAATTTGGCATCAGTCTCTTTTGCATCATGACTGATTGGAGTCTGAAAAAGCCAAAAAGGCTTTATACTCGGCAGTTGTTACACATCTTGAATGTTAACTGCGTACGCTTTATCTGAAAGCGGTACCCACGGACGTTTAATGTGCTGTGGACGACGCAGTGCGTCACCGGCATCAAGCGGGCGAGTCAATTCGTCACGCCATGCCTGATAGGTTTTGAAATTATTCTCGTAATTTACATGTAAATCACC
The DNA here is from genome assembly GCA_027057185.1 of Helicobacteraceae bacterium. Classification (GTDB taxonomy): domain Bacteria; phylum Campylobacterota; class Campylobacteria; order Campylobacterales; family Sulfurimonadaceae; genus QNZR01. Next base: position 7,573 of record JALUJE010000175.1, read on the forward strand.
GATTTTATCCCCTTTTTGTGCCGGTTCCAAAATTACTTTTTGGTGCCAGCAGTGCATACCTGAGATAGGATCGGGATGCGTTGGAGCCACGGCATTTTGCCAAGAACCACTCAATCCATCCCACCAAATGTTGTCCGAATCTTTATTATATGCGGCAAAACGTTTGGAATGAAACGGTTTGATACCTTCAACATATTTGAGTTTCCCCTCTTTTCCGTCCATCTGAAGTTCGGCAAGCGGTACCCCAAAACTGTTCAGACCCGCTTCACCGTCATAATTTTCAATAATAACCTCTCCCGCAGCCGAACCCGCATGGTGCGGTGATTCGCTCATAAATGCTTTACTCGTCAGATCACGCGGCGCTACAGTGGCAGCCACTTTAGCGTCAGTAACACCGTTGGCAACAGCAACAGAATTTTTAAGTTTCCAGCGCCCTCCGTGGTGTGAACAGGCTAATGTTCCTGGAAGAATTCCCTCAGTCGGTATCGCCATTGCAACAAAATAACCACTCTCCAAACCAGAAACCGTATCGACAATGCGTACACGAATGGCATCACCACGCTTAAAGCCTAAACGCTGTGCATCCCCCGTAGCAATCCAGATAGGATCATGATTTTGCGAAATTTCCATAAGATGTTTGGAGTTTCCCGAACGGGTATGAATATTGTACGGCAACCGAAAAACGGTGTTAAGCGCAAACTCATTTGTACCGTTCATATACATATGATTGACATGAGAGACAATATGTACCATCTCCTCTTTTTCTTTATCGTTACGCGGATAAAACGGAATGGCATACTCCGGCCACTTCCAATCTTCAGCAAGCCACTCACAGAAGAAATCCAGTTTCTTATCCAGTGTCGCGAACCCTTCCATTTTTTTACCGTCAATTTCAATACCTATTGGTTTACTCTTACCGTGGGAAGTCGCTTTCACAACACCTGTACGGGCATCAATGGTAACATCCTCTTTCTTGTATTTGTGTCCATGAGAACTATAGTGGTCACCATCATCTTTCATCTCACGTTCTTGTGCAGAATAAATATGATTTTCTTCCATCCAGGCCCCGTAGTCTCGCATATATTCATAAACCGGATATTCCGAATTTTTATAGCGAGGATCCGATGTTGCCGTACGTTTAAGGTTGGGAAGGTTATCGCCAAACGCCGCATCATACCATTCGGAAATGGTGACCGGTTTACCCGGATGCCGCTTGGATTCCCACATTTTTTTCACCCCCAGCGTGCCGTCAGGATCAATGTAGTTAACACACATATCAAACCAAAATTCGTTCTCTTCCCACACCTCACCCAGACCGGCTTTAATATGTGCCTCCAGTGTGGCACGATTGGGATTGTTTGGTTTCCATCCCGATTTTTCCAGCGCTACGCGCATAACGGGCTGACGAAACGAAGTCCAGCGTGCCGGCATCGTCGCTTCGGAGTGCTGATCATGCCGCTCACCCGCCAGTCCTACCGGGAGGACATAATCTACATACCAGTTCGTTTCACTCCACACGGGTGAGAGATTAAACGTCAACTCCATTTTAGACTCGTCTTTGAGTACTTCGATCCAACGGAATCCATCCGGATTAATCCAGACCGGATTATACATACGTGGAATCCAGACCGAAAGTTTTTGCGGAACATTGAGACCACGTTTAATCCATTTCTGTTGCCACTGCGTATCGGTTAAAAGATGCGGTAATAAATACGACATCTCATAGGTTGAGAGTGGCCATTCCGGTGGCCAGGTCAACTCGTTCCAAACATCAACTTTAGGAATATTGGCACCCCGTTTACCTTGACCAACAGTAGAACTACCACCTTTACCAGCAACAG
>JALUJE010000176.1 GCA_027057185.1 Helicobacteraceae bacterium
CTATTTGCCATTCTAAGCCTTTAACTGTGTTAATCGCTCTTTTTTTGTTCCAATAGCTGTAATTTGGACACCAAAATTCCCATCTACTATAACTACTTCCCCTTTTGCAATCACATGATTATCTACCAATATTTCTAAAGGATCATTTGCAAGTTGATTGAGTTCAATAACAGAACCAATATCCATATTCAGGACATCTTTTAAGAGCATTTTCTTTTGACCGATGCGTACCCGAACCGGTAGTTTTACATCCATAATCAGTGAGATATTGCGCATTTCGTTATCATCCAGATTGGTAGCTAACGCTTCTTTCAGCACTTCAACTGGCGCTGTTGTTGCATCCGTATTATTCTGAGGTGCCGCTTCGTTTTGTGATGCTGTGGCAAATATATTTAAAAGATTGTCATCGACAAGCAGCATCATCAATGAATCAATCATGCCCAGCTTGAAGTTATAAACATACATCTTGCTAAAATCCTCAACATCGACTTCTGAATTTTCATCGACATAGGCAATATTATCTACTTTAAGTGCAACTACCGGCAGCTCCTTTTGTGAAGAGAGTGATGTTGAAATCGCTCCGACAATGTTTGAGACAATCTCTTTGGTGGCATCAAGGTCTTCATCATCCATATCACTTTTTGCTTCGCCTTCACCACCGAGCATTAAATCACCCAGTGCCGTAGCCAGGCTCGGAGGCATGACTACAATGGCTTTAGCATTTACTTTACCCTCAATGACTATGGTAGTAATAGATGTCGGCGGGATAATATTTGACACAATTGAGACGTTTTCTTCTTCTTTTAAAGTGACCTCAGGTGCTTGTCCCGTCAATCCTTCTATAGTAGCTATTGCCTCGCTTTCAAAAAGCTTTAAAAAGTCATTCATCATCGTCTTCAACCTCTTCACTAGTATCATCTTCTATAAAATCTTTAACACCCGATATGGTCTCAAAACGTGCTTCTTCAAAACTTTTAAGTGCTCGTTTTACCGCATCTTTTTCCGTATCTATTATTTCGGTAATTTGAATCGATTTTCGAAATCGCCGCAGCCCGATCTCTCCTTTGAAACGATCTTTACCATCAACTTTTAAGGTAATAATATCATCGCCGGCACTATCTAAACGAATAACATCACCACAATTGAGCTCTAAAATACTTTCTAAAGAGAGCTCTGCTTCACCCAAATCTGCTTCTACCGTAACTTGTGCACCGCCCAAAAGAACCTGTAGTTCTTGGTTTCGGCTCTTTTTGGAGCTGGTTTCATTCAGCATTAAATCACGATTGGCCAGCTTTGGCAATACCGGTTCTAAGGCAATAACCGGATAACAGATATTCATCATTCCTGAACTGTGTCCAATAATAATTTCCATCACCACCATCACAACAATTTCATTTTGCGCAACAATCTGTACAACGTTAGGACTCGATTCCTTAGACTCAATAGCAGGATATATTTCACTAGCAGGTTGCCATGCTGCTTTAAGCGTATTCATCATCACCCGTAAAATAGTCTCAAAAAGGCTGAGCTCAATATCGGAAAATTCCCGAGTAGACTCAAAAGGCTCTCCCTTTCCACCCAACAGACGATCAAGCATCGGAAATGCAATGGAGGGGTTGATTTCTAACACTCCGTTACCCTCTAACGGTTTCACGGAAAAGACATTAAAACTGGTTGGATTAGGCAGCGACATCAAGAACTCGCCATACGTCATCTGATCTACCGAATGGAGCTGAATTTCTACAATAGAGCGCATAATAGCTGAAATTTGTGATGAGAGTGAACGGGCCATTTTGTCGTGAATTCCACGAAATGCACGCAACTGCTCTTTCGAAACACGATTGGGTCGTTTAAAATCATAGAGCGTAATTTGACGTTGCGGAAACAAAGACTCTTCATTAACCTCTAGAGCATCATCACCTTCATCATCTACAACGTCGAGCAATGCATCAATTTCTTCTTGAGAGAGAATATCAGCCATCATCTTCTCCCATCTCAGTTTTTATTTTTCGAATGACAGATTTATGAATTTGCGATATTCGTGATTCGGTAATATTTAAAATACCACTAATCTCTTTAAGCGTCAACTCTTCAAAGTAGTAAAGTTGAATAATGAGCTGCTCACGTTCACTGTACTCGCTCAAAACAGACTTAATCACGTCAACAAGTTCATCGCGTTCGACTTTCTCCAGCGCGGCACCGCCATCTCCAACCTGGAGCTGATCATCCAGCGGCATTACCGTATAGATATCAGAAGCAATTCTTGCATCATTAATCTTATCGACATCTTCTCCCAACATTTCAGCCAACTCTTCATTACTCGGCTCGACATTATGCGTTACCAGATGAATCTCAATAGCACGATTGATGGCTTTAATCAACTTTCGGTTAGCACGGCTGACTACATCAAGTGTACGGAGATAATCCAGCATGGATCCATACACCCGTGTTTTGGCATATCCCCAGAAGGAATCATTTTGAGTCTCATCATAACGTCGCGACAATTTTACCAACTCTTCGGTTCCAATAGCCGAAAGATCCATATAGTCTACCGAACTGGGCAGACGCTCTTTCAGACGAAAGGCCATAGCGCGCACAGCCGGAAGATAATCAATGGCAAGTTGGTCTTCTCGATGTTTCAATTCTTGTACATAGGGATTTGCGGCGGTCATTATGCTGCTTTCTGTGTCCCGGTATTAACCGCAGACTCCATGCTGTTTTGACTCTCACCCATAGTGAACTCTTGGTCAATAAGGATTTCACGTTTTTCGATTTCACGAATAAAATAGTCCAGCTCACGTTCATGGCTTGCTTTGGGGAAATAGCCCTTTCTCCCGACATAGGTTCGATAATACATTGCGATAATCACATGTGAAAAAAGGTAAAAAAAGATGCTAATCAATACCGTATAGGTCAAAATGTCTGTAGCATTTTGTGCCTGCAATACCGAAAAAGCAAGCCCTAAAAAAAAGCCTTGCACCGTTAGAAAAGCGACGAAATTGTTACCTCTCATAATACAACCCTTTTTAAAAATGCTCCATAAGCCGCTTAAACAAGCCACTTAATCCACTGTCTTGCGACTCTACAAGCACATTACGTTCCATTTTTTTTACTACGTTATTGGCAATAGCCTCAAGATCACGTACACTCAGTGATGAGGGGTACTCTTTACAAAACAGTGCTCGCTGTTTCACGGAACGTGCCACTTTGGGATCTTGCGTAATCTTACCCATAAAATTGAGACTCAATTGCGATCCGATATTGGCCAATGCTACCTTTTGAATCTTGCCAAATATACCCAGCGCCTCTTTTTCACTACGAACCTGATTCATAATAACATGAATATCATTGCGTAATTTTGCCGTGACTTTAATGGTGGCATAAGCATCGGTAATTGCTGCAGGATCAGGTACGGTAACTACCACAACATCATCCGCAGCCTGCAAAAAAAGTTGAATATGTTCTCCAATGCCTGCACCGGTATCAATGATCATTATATCCAAATCGTCCAGTGCCGAGGCATCTTGCATAAAACGTTCAAACATATTGGCATCGGCGTACTGTAAAATTTCCTGACCACTCTCACCGGGGATTAGCACCAGATTCTCATTAATAGGAATCAGAATATCCGAGACACTGGCTTCTCCCTTGAGTACATGTAACATATTTTTTCGTATTTTAACATTGAACATAACATCAAGATTTGCCAAACCGATGTCAGCATCAAAAATACCTACTTTACACCCATTTTGAGAGAGAATGTATGCCAAGTTAGAACTAATGGTACTTTTACCGACACCGCCTTTGCCACTGGTAATGGCTAAAAAACGGGTCTTCCTAGCACTTTTATGGTGTTGTTCTGACACCAGTTGCTCCAGTTTGGCTGCCTGATGACTTATCATAATATCCTACTTCGATCAAAACCATTTAAAAGACACTCGACCAGCATTTCACTCTTGGCAATAACCAGATCTTCCGGAACCTCCTGCCCAATCGAGAAGTAGCTAATGGGCTTTTTCGTCTCATAAACCAGCGAAAAAATATTGCCAAAACCTCGTGTTTCGTCAAGCTTGGTAAACATAATAGTATCAATATCCAATGTTGAAAAATTATCGTATGTCGCCTGCATATCTTCATATTTAATTGAACTTGGCATCACCAGAATAACGTCAATATTAAATGCTGTATCGTTTGCCTTAAGACACTCATAAATCTTTTCTATTTTGTGCTTATCATACGGGGATGACCCCATGGTATCGATTAAAATATAGTCACAATAGTGCAGCGACTCCAACGCATTGGCAAACTCCGGAGGATCTACAACCGTCTCTATGCCCAGTTTCATCATTCGGGCATACTGCATCAACTGCTCTACCGCACCAATGCGATAGGTATCCAACACCACCAGACCAACTTTGTAGTTTTTCTCCATCAGATAAGAATAACGTGCTGCCAATTTGGCAATAGAAGTCGTTTTTCCTACACCTGTGGGACCCACAAGCATCATCACTTTTTTACTGCGGTTATTAGGAGTGCTCTCCAGTCGAACTGGAACCATTTTACGTAACAGCGTCTGAAAATAGCGCTTCACACTGTGCGAATTTTCACGCATCTTAGCAGGCATATGTTCGAGTGAAAGGCGCATAATTTCATTAAGATGCTCCGGTTTCATACCGCTTTGAAGCGACAGTTTATAGATCTCGGCAAATTCGGATGGAATCGTTACGTCCATATGCGGCAATTTCTCTTCCCAAAACATGTTTTGAATGAGCTTCACCTTATCGGTAAGTTTGGCTATTTCATCTTTAACAAGCGCAATATCATGATGACTCTCATGGTCGGTCTCACCATCGGCAACTTCGGCAATTTGCGAAATCTGTTTGGCAGCCTCGGAGATATTAAAGAGTACTTCATTACCCTTTTGTTTTAAAGGAGCACCTTCTACAGATGGTCTCTTATGCTGTCGTTTCTTTGGCTTGTACAGATGTTCTTCAATACCGACGACAATCTCATACAGTGCACTTTTCCCTAAAGATTTTTTTTGAAGTTCACGCGTCTCAATCAGCATCGCCTCTTCACCGACATCTTCTTGGGCACGACGCAATGCTTCCGCTGGTGTTGCTCCGCTAAAAGTTAAAATTTTCATCGACATCTTCTTAAAAAACTTAGTGGAATCAGCACACTATCTCGCTCCTGCCAGTGTGGATGCGGCAGTGTTAAATGTGGGCTTCGTATAACACGAGTATCGAAAAAAATCATATCAATATCAAGTGTACGCGGCGCATTGGCAAAGGTTCGTCTCCTACCAAACTTCTGTTCTACATGTAAAATATAACGTAAAAATTGTTGCGGTGACATAGATGTAGAAACCTCCAGAACCGAGTTTAAAAAATCTTCTTGTGAGCTAAAGCCAAAAGGAGGATTTTTTAAAATCGGAGCTGTCTGCAACAACGAGACGCGCCGGTCTCGCTGTAAAAAAGTCAACAAACGGTGAAATCGACGTGCGACATCACCAATATTGCCTCCAATACCCAAAGTCACACGGTAGCGGTGCAACCGTTGCATACTAAAACATCGAGGAAAACTTCTACTGAAGTAGAGTATGAGCGATGGACCAATCGTACGCTTTAATGCCATATTATGCTTGAGCTTCTGCTTGTTGTTGCGCCTGCATCTCTTTAGCCGCTTTGACTTCATTTAAAATCTGTGTCATCCCAATCATGGCTAAATGATATCCAAAAGGTCCAAAACCGACAATCGACGAAGCACATACCGGCGCAATCATATTGGTTTTACGAAATTCTTCACGACGGTGAATATTGCTAATATGTACTTCCACTGTAGGAACATTAACCGCAGCGATAGCATCACGAATGGCAATAGAGCTGTGCGTATACGCCGCTGCATTGATGATAATACCGTCTGTTTCGCCGTAGCACTCTTGAATACGGTCTACAATTTCACCCTCCAGGTTGCTTTGAAAAAATTCAATCTCCATGCCATTTTGTGTTGCAAACTCTTTCATCTGTGCATGAATCTGCTCTAACTTCATTGGACCGTAAATTTGCTGTTCCCGGACGCCGAGCATATTTAAATTGGGTCCCTGGATGACTGCTATTTTCATTCTTTACCTTTGTATTGTTTGTTTTTGCTTATGGAATATAAACTTTTAAAGTAATTATTATACAATGTAAAGCATAATTTATTTTAAATTTAACAACAAAATAGGCAAGATATTTGAAAATCATCACTCCGGCATATATTTTAACACCGACTGAACTAAAAAAAAACTTAGGTGTCGCCTTTGATCGCACCATTTTGGCGATCGATACACAGGAGACACTTTTACAACGTTTTCCCAAAGCCGAGCAGATAAGCTGCCCACCCAACACGCTATTAATGCCCGGTCTCATTAATGCCCATGTACATCTGGAATTCAGTGCCAATAAAACATCACTAGACTATGGTGACTTTGTCCCGTGGCTACACAGCGTTATTGAACATCGTGATGATCTCATGCATGCCTGCGATACCGTATGCATGAAACATGCCACATCCATGATGCTTGATTCAGGAATTACTACGTTTGGTGCCGTGAGTTCTCATGGACTAGATCTCGAAGCTGCTGCCGGTGCTCCTCAAAAAGTCATTTTTTTTAATGAACTCATTGGCTCGCAAGCCAATATGGCCGATGCACTCTTTAATGACTTTCTGTCCCGTCTGGATGCATCACAGTCCATCACACGTCGGGGATTTTATCCTGCCGTTGCCATTCACTCGCCCTACTCCGTACACCCCATTCTGATTAACAAAGCACTGCAACTGGCTCAAAATGAGTCCCTTCGACTGAGTGCCCACTTTATGGAAAGTCGCAGTGAACGTGAATGGCTAGACAACAATCAGGGACCGTTTAAAGCTTTTTTTGAAACCTTTTTAAAGCAGTCACACGCCTTATGTCGTGCCAATGAATTTCTTGAACTGTTTCAAGAGACTCCTACACTTATGACGCATGTGGTTCATGCCGATCCATGCGAACTCAGGCAGTTGGTACACGGGCATCATACCGTCATTCACTGCCCCATTTCTAATCGTCTTTTAGGTGTGGGTACCATCAACTTGGATGATTTGGATCGATCTAACATTCCTTGGATTACGGCAACGGATGGTTTAAGTTCCAACTACACCCTCAACCTCTTTGAAGAGATGAAAGCCGCCTTGTTTATGCATTCAGACGCGCCTCTGCTACCACTTGCCAATCGTCTGATTGAAAGCGTAACCACTAAAGCCGCTGCTGCATTACAACTCAATAGCGGAGCTATTGCTGTGGGAAAAGATGCCGATATGCTACTATTACAACTCGATAGTGTTCCAACCGAGCAGATTGCCCTGCATCTGATACTGCAACACTATCCGATAAACGCCATATTTATTGATGGAACAAAGGTTAAATAATGGACATGATAAAAAAAATATTTTCTCCGATTAAGGCAACACTGAAGTTTATTCAAGATCACTTCAAAGCCATGCTCTTTTTACTGTTGCTGTTTCTTATTTTCATGCCCACCAATGAGGAATCTTTCATACCCAATAATCTCCAGCAGATCTCTTTGGTCGGTCCTATCATGGAGGTCACTGAAGTGGTCAAAGAGATTTATAGTTCCGCAAAAAACACTCATGTTAAAGGCGTCCTCTTTATTGTAGACTCTCCCGGTGGTGCCGTAGCGCCTTCCATTGAAGTTGCTTATGCGATTAAACGTTTAAGTGCACTCAAGCCGGTAGTCGTCTATGCGCAAGGAATGTTGGCAAGCGGTGGCTATTATGCCGCTATTTATGCACATGAAATTATAGCCAATCCCGGGGCTATGGTCGGTTCTATCGGTGTCATTATGCAAGGGGCCGATTTTAGCGAACTTATGGAGAAAGTTGGTGTCAAGACCCAAGTGGTTAAAGCGGGGAAATACAAACAGGTGGGTACTCCCGATCGTGAGGGGACCAGCTATGAAAAAAATGAACTCAATAAAGTCATTCAGGGAACCTACGAGCTGTTTGTCCACGATGTCGCCAGCGGACGCGATCTGAACATCAGCGATAAAGATTTTTTTGCCAATGCCCATATTTTTACTGCGGCACAGGCAAAAGAGGTTGGACTAGTTGATACACTCGGAGTGATGTATGATGCCAAATTACGCGTACAGGCCCTTAGTAATGTCAAGGAGGCCCGATGGAATGAAGAAAATAGATTTGACAAGTTTCTCAAGCAGTTTGCCGCTGAAAGCATCTCACTGCTTCATATTTATTTTCCGCATCTAACCCTGCGCTAAAAGTGTCAATTGGCTTTAAAACCTTCTTTTGGAATTAGGGTCGGCATTACGGTATTTCTTGTACGCCTCGTCCAGATCGTGGTAAGAACGATCCCATCGTTTAGTATGGCAACTTTGACACATGCGTTTCAGTCGCTTTGGTCTGTCGGTTCCTACCAAAAATCCTCCTGCCTTTTTCTTTGCTTTAATCAGTTTAATATGGACATTTCCCGGACCATGACACCCTTCACACTGAACATTGGACAGTCGCGGTGTACTCTTGATACTAACAAAGCCCGTCTCAACGCCAAAACCGGTTGAATGACATAATAGACAGCGCGGATTCTCCTCGTGTCCTGAAGCCAGAAGGGCATTCATTGCAAAATCATGTGGATCTTTTTTACGCCCCAAAAAGAATTTTCGATGACACAGGCGACACTTGCTATTGCCGACATAGTGGTAATCACCCGAGTTAATCGCCGTATTAAAAGCATTTTCACCCAATGTTTTTTTAAGGGGTATTTCTGCCATAGAAGAAGAGAGTTCTGCGGCGATACGGTCATTTTGAGCCTGTAGAGTCGTCATGGCAACAAGCAATGCCATCCCCCCTACTTTAAGAGCAGGAAACAACACAGTAAACCCAAAGCGACATTTTTTCATTCTGCTGTAAACCCTATAACTTTTGATAATACCATAATATCATAAACTTGACGCATTTTTTCTAAATTTCTCTCTTTAATTAACAATTTTATTTATATTCTCTCTAAATTCTTTCTTTTTTATGTTATATTATTATTTAATATTTTATTTTTAGAAAAACGCTTAAAGTAGATGTCCCATCTGCGTTTTTTTCACCTGTAGATATTCTCTATTGTGCTCATTCGCATGCATAACAATGGGAATACGTTCAACAATGTCAATATCTTCAAGAGAGCGAATCTTTTCGGGATTATTGGTTAGCAGCTTGATATTTTTAATGTCAAAATGGTGCAAAATGGTCGTCACCATCTCATAGGTACGTTCATCTGCACTGAAACCAAGCTGATGATTCGCTTCAATAGTATTGAAGCCCTGGTCTTGCAGGGCATAGGCGTT
>JALUJE010000177.1 GCA_027057185.1 Helicobacteraceae bacterium
GTTGAATTTTTCTAAAGAATGTCGCATGAATCTATTGTATCCTAGTGCTTATGTGAACGTTCTTTAGGAAGAGCAATCCACATCTGCAACGGCGCATTCAATGCACCGGCAATACGTTCGGCACGTTCGCCATACCCCATAAACATATCCGCACGTACCGCGCCGCGAATTGCACCACCGGTATCTTGCGCAAAGACAAAGCGACTGACACGATACGCTTTAGAGTCACTTTGCACAAACAGCAGTGCCCCCAAGGGAATGTAGCGTCTATCAATGGCAACCGAGCGCTCCGGCGTCAACACCAGCCCCATTGCTCCGGTTGCCGCACGGTTTCGTTTACTAAAAAAGACCGTACTCGGATTGGCATACAAAACTCGGTTTGCATCATCAGGATGGGTCAGAAGATACTGTTTAATGCTCTGTAACGACACCTCCTCTTTCTCTAAGATTCCCCGATCAATCAGCTCTTTGCCAATGGAGCGGTAGGGGTGTCCGTTCTGATCGGCATATCCGACAAATATATCGTCTCCATCATCAAGTTTCACCCGACCCGAGCCCTGAACTTCGAGAAAAAATCGGTCAATCTTACTGTCAACATAACAGATAACACTGGCATTGAGGTCATGTCGGTTCATCTCCTCTCTGGAGAGATAAGGTACCACGGTATTGCCCACCAGCCGACCGCGTACCCTCTTGTTTTTCAGTTCGGGAAAGAGTGCGGCAAGTTCAACACTCAACAGGTCTTTGGGACGGGAATAAAGCGGATATTGAAACCGTTCACTCTGCTTCAGACTGCCATGAAGCAATGGCTCATAGTAACCGGTCAATATCGGTTTTTCAGCGGTCGGCACAATGCCATAAAGTGTAAAAAACTCTTTAAAAAAGGCTGCTGCATCACGAATGTTGTCCTCAACCCGTTCGCATGTAAGCGGATAAAGCGCTTGAGTGCGTGAACTGTGACAATTTCGGCGAAAATGCTCCAAAAGTTCATCATAATCCTCTTCAAGATAGCCGTGAAGCTCTTTTAGATTAGCAGGCACCATGAGGGTATTGGGGTACTCCGGCAGTAGTGCTACGGGTTTGGGTGCACATCCAAAAAAAGTGATTAACAGAGATATGGGCAATAGTAGTGATTTCATGGGTCGTATGGTAGAGAAAAGATGCTTAAATTCCATTAAGATGATTCTGCGGTATCTAGTAGTGCCAGTGCTCCCTTATAAACAGGTTCATCAATAAACCCCAGCTCGGCATCACTAAAACCGCTCCTTCTGTGTTTCTGTTCTGCTTCAAAACGTGCAACAATCTTTCGGGCACGTGCAACAGCGGCATGATCACATGCAAACATCGCATTGACGAGGGCAACCTGAGAGGGAGACAAACAGCCTTTGGAGCGAAAGCCCATCTGCTTTTCCAACGCCACCCATGCATGAAATCCCGCCGCATTATGATAGTCTTGAAAGACAAACGAAACCGGTTCTACACCCACACACCTGCAGGTAGTTAAAAAGTGCGATAACATTGCCAATATTGTCGAGTTTTCCGGTACAATCAACTCCTGAGGCAGCCGCATATCGGAAAAAAGATCGAGTATTCCCAAATAGCAGGTGCTTACACGTTCGTGCGCTCCAAGTGCTGCCAATGCCAGCCACGCCTCTTTGGTCTCAATGGAGAGATGCAGTTCAATCGACGCCTCCAACAAGGCGGCAGCTCTATGAACATCATCGAGGGTACGCACTTTGGGAATGCGAATAGCATCAGGCATAAAAGCATTGAGATAGCGTATCTCCTCCGCACCGCCTTCATCCAGAGGGTTCACCCGTACTACCAGCTTTTTGCTGCATGTCGGCAATTGTGACAGTGTCCAAGCACACTGTCGCAGTGCCAGAGGCTTAAGCGATATATCAACGCCGTCTTCAAGATTGAGCATAATGCCGTCGGCTTCCAGAAGGGGAATCTTGCCAAGATGTTTAATGTTGTGTGCCGAGAGCATCAGCCATGAACGGCAGTGCTTCACGGTAGAATGTGTACGCACCACCGGCTCAAGGGCAGCATCAATCTCATCAAGATTGTTACAGCGCATCAGTGCCTCGAGTTTATTTGTGAGCATGCTTCTTTTTCTTCTTCTTTTTAGGTCTATTTCTCTGCTCCAGATAGTAGTAGAGCGCCTTAATTTCATCTTCAATAAGAAAATAGCGCGGCATACCACGCTGACGCTCCGTTAACGCCGTATAAAACTCTTGATACGACAAAGTATTGATGGCAGGTCCCTTAAAATCTTTCAGATGATTTTTATGTTTATACTTAGCAACAATCTTACCCTCGCCTTTTTCACCGTGGCACAGATGGCATCCAATGCCCCGTGGTGAATGGTACAGCTGCGTCGAGTACTCCTCTTGTGTAATAAAAGAGCTCTCGGCACTCAAAAAGAGCGGAAAGAGTAATAAAAACAGGTGTGGCACAGTCGTTCTTTATCCAATCATTATATTAATATCGGTATCATATCCAAAAATTATTTTATGGTGATTAAATGCAGATTCTTGACGGAAAAGCACTCTCTAAAAAAATTGAAACCCGCATTGCCTCTGACGTAACAACCCTGCGACAGGCTACCGGACGTGTTCCGGGACTCGCCGTTATTTTGGTGGGGCAAGATCCCGCCAGTGCCGCCTATGTTGGTATGAAAAAAAAGGCGTGTGACCGCGTAGGATTTTACTCGGTTACGCATGAAATGCCCGAAGACATCTCCCAAGATGCCATTGAACATACCATTACTATGATGAATACCAATCCCAATATTGACGGCATCTTAATTCAATTGCCGCTACCGCGACAGATTGATACGACCAAACTGCTTGAGCTGGTTGCACCCGAAAAAGATGTAGACGGGTTTCACCCTTACAATGTCGGACGACTTACCACCGGACTCGAAGGATTTGTTCCCTGCACGCCACTGGGC
>JALUJE010000178.1 GCA_027057185.1 Helicobacteraceae bacterium
AAAGTATGCACTCTTAACAAAATACCTTGTCGCTTTTTTAAAAAATGAAGTAGAAAAGACCGGTTTTAAGCATGTTGTTTTGGGACTTAGTGGAGGGATTGACTCTGCTGTTGTCGCCGTATTGGCACACAAGGCATTTGGAGATCGGCTGTTGTGCGTTAAGATGCCCTCGCACTACTCGTCACAAAATTCACTCGATGATGCCGAGCTTTTATGTCAAAAATTTCAGATGAATGCCGTAACCAAAAGTATTGAACCCGTTTTACGGGCGTATGAAGCAGACGAAGAGATGAACCGTTTACGTATAGGAAATTTCTCTGCACGAATGCGTATGGCAATACTGTTTGATCTCTCGGCAAAACATCATGCTCTCGTCATTGGTACCAGTAATAAAAGTGAACTGATGCTAGGGTACGGTACCCTCTATGGTGACCTTGCTTCAGCACTCAATCCCATCGGCGATCTTTATAAAAGTGAGGTTTTTGAGTTTGCCCGCTATCTGGAAATTCCCGATGCTATTATCAATAAACCTCCCAGTGCCGATTTATGGGAAGGACAAAGTGATGAAGAAGAGATTGGCTACAGTTATGACATACTTGATACCGTCTTGAAAAAATATGTTGAAGAGCGTTCGTCTAAAGAAGAACTTTTGGAGGAAGGATTTGACAATACCTTGGTAAATATGATAATTTCAAGAATCTATATCAATCAGTTTAAAAGGAAGATGCCCATTATTGCCAAAGTGACATCCCGTACTATTAACCATGACTTTAACTATCCAAGAGATATTACACTGTAAAGGAAACCCTAATGAATATACCATTTTATAGAGCACATATTGGAACCGAAGAACATCACGCCATTACTGAAGTACTTGATGGCAACGTTTACTCTGCCGTAGACGTACTTGAAGAGGAGTTTACAGACTACGTCGGTGCTACGTATGCACTCTCAACATCTCATGGAACGGCAGCGCTCCATTTGGCGATGCTGGCGCTTGATCTTAAGCGTGGCGATAAGGTTTTATGTTCCGTTAATGCGTACCCTGCCGTTCCCGAAGTGGTACGACATTTTGATGCTGAACCGATTTTTATTGATATTGACGAAGCAAACTTTAGTATTGATTTGAACAAGCTTGAGGCGTATCTGGAAGATAGCGCTACCAAAAAACTTAAAGCAGTCATTGTTTCTCATATTGCGGGACAACCCGTTGACCTGGATCGTTTGTATAATATTGCTAAAATTTACGGTGTTAAAATTGTTGAAGATGCTTCGGATGCCCTTGGTGCCGTCTATAAGGGAAAAAAAATCGGTGCAACGGGTGCTGATATTACCTGTTTTAGTTTTTCAACCCATTTAAAAAAGAGTGTCTGTGCCGGCGGTATGCTCGTAACTGAAGATGAAGAGATTTATGAACGAGCCAAACTTCTTCGTAACCATGCTATGACCCATAATGATGATGGATTGGAGTATATTTACGATGTCGTGGACATTGGAAATAAATATACCATGAGTGATCTGGATGCAGCTTTTATTTCACAACAGTTACAAAAACAAGATACTAGTGTTGAACGTCAAAAAGAGATTGCTGCTATTTATAGTAGCAAACTTGCCCGTGCAGAGCATATTGAACTGCCCCATATGGGAAGCGATCACTCATGTTCTTTGTATATCATTAAAGTTGACAAGAATCGAGACTCTTTTGCCCGTGAACTGGATGAAAAGGGAATTGAAACCGGATTGCATTATATTCCCTTGCATCTATTGAGCTACTACAAAAATAAATATTCGTTGCGTGTTAATGACTTTCCTATTGCATTAAAAACATTTCAGCAGGTACTGTCATTGCCGATCTATGCGTCACTGAGTGACAAAGAAATTAAATATATCTGCGATAGTATTCTTGAGGTTAATAAAAACCGGGTGTGAAACAGAGCATTATAGCATGGGTGGAGCGTTATTTTTATGCGCCCTCACTTTTAGATCGTCTGTTGTCATATTTACTCTATCCCTTAAGTTTGCTCTATTGTGCCATTGTCTGGATACGCTATAAAACTGCGAAAGAGGTAGATTTTCATATTCCCGTAATCAGTGTCGGAAATCTCACCGTGGGAGGAAGCGGGAAAACTCCTCTGGTTTGTGCCCTGGCTGCTACATTTAGCGCTCCTTGCATTATATTGCGCGGATATGGCCGACACAGTAGTGGTTTGATAATAGTCAAAGATTGCCACGGTATTCATTGTGATGTCAATGAGAGTGGAGATGAGGCAATGATCTATGCTACCAAACTTCCTTCAAGTGTCGTTATTGTCAGTGAATCTCGAGATGAAGCCATTGCCAAAGCGCGCCAAATGGGCTGTGAGGTTGTGTTTCTTGATGATGGCTATTCCCAACATCATATTAAAAAATATGATATTCTCATTGATGTGCCGACTCCCAATTTATGTTGCTTGCCCTCTGGCCCGTTTCGTGAGCGGCTCTGGAGCAATAAAACGGCTTATATTGCCCGTGAAGGAAGAACATTTAACCGTAGGGTCACCTACAGCGATCTAAGTGATGCCATGGTGCTGGTCACGGCAATTGCCCGACCGGAACGACTACAGGCTTACTTGCCTAAAAATGTCATACAACACTGCTATTTCCCCGATCATTACTATTTTAAAAAAGCGGAAATAGAAGATATTCTGCATCACAGCAGCGCATCATCACTGCTGGTCACCTACAAAGATTATGTAAAACTTTCCAAGTACAACCTTCCGCTCTCTTTGATGGATTTAGATCTGGAAATTTCAAAAAAATTAGTAGATGCTGTTCATACATATGTTAATGACTTGAAAGTCTGTACCCCAGAGCATAGACACTTGTAATGCTGTTTTGAGGAAGTTTTTTTCGCAATCGCGCAATGGAACTTCGTATATTTTCAGCACTAATATCAATAT
>JALUJE010000179.1 GCA_027057185.1 Helicobacteraceae bacterium
TTTTTCATTAATATCAAGCAAAACTTTAACATCATCCTCCAAATCAAACGCGTATTCCCGTAAATGAAAAGGATTGACCAAGGTAAAAGAAACTGCATCATTGTTAACATCTTTGATGGTAGCAAATAGTTCATCTATCTTATGAAACTCCACATCTATCGTATCACTGAAACCATAAATACGACCATCGACTGTATAAACCATAAAAGTTCCCTTTAGTTTTTTTTTGTCTATTTTACCTCCTATTTCATTTGAACAATCTTAAGCGCTTTTAGAGAGATTTTACATCGGCTTCGCTATAATCGCGACATTATTATATTCACCGAAAGTAGATTTTTCATGTCAAAACAAACCTATGAGCCTTCCACCATAGAAGAACAGTATTATAAACTCTGGGAAGAACGCGACTATTTCGAAATTGACGGCAACCGTACTATTCAAAAAGAATCAAAAAATTTTGCCCTCATGATGCCCCCTCCCAACGTGACCGGACGACTACATATCGGTCACGCCCTCACCTTTACCCTGCAAGATATTATTATCCGTTACAAACGCATGGATGGCTACAGAACCCTCTGGCAACCCGGAACCGATCATGCCGGGATTGCCACCCAAAATGTTGTTGAGAAACAGCTACTTGCTGAGGGCACCAGCAAAGAAGAACTCGGACGTGACGCCTTTTTAGAACGTGTCTGGCAGTGGAAAGCAGAATCTGCCGGAATTATGACGAATCAGCTTCGGAAAATGGGGGTCTCTCCCGCCTGGAAGCGAGAACGCTTTACCATGGATAAAGGGTTGCAAACCTCAGTCAAAGAAGCCTTTGTGCATCTGTATAATGAACAGCTCATTATTCGCGGTAACTATATGGTCAACTGGTGTACTCACGATGGTGCGTTGAGCGATATTGAGGTGGAGCACGAGGAGCATCAGGGAAAATTTTACCATATACGCTACCCCTTTGCCGATGGTAGTGGACATATTACCGTCGCCACTACCCGTCCAGAAACCTATTTCGGTGATACTGCCGTTATGGTGCACCCCGAGGATGAGCGCTACCAAAATATTATTGGCAAAACGCTCATGCTACCGCTACTACATCGTGAAATTACCATCATTGCCGATACACATGTCGACAGAGAATTTGGTACGGGTCTGGTAAAAGTCACGCCTGCTCATGATACCAATGACTATGAAGTAGGCAAGCGTCACGATCTGGAGTTTATTACCGTTTTTGATGAAAAGGGCATTTTAAATGAATTTGCCGGAGAGTTTCAGGGTCTCGAACGTCTGGAAGCACGTGACATCATTGTGGCACGTTTGGAAGAAGAAGGATTTATTGAGAAAATTGAAGAGCATATGCATCAGGTCGGACACTGCTACCGCTGTAAAAACATTGTCGAACCTTACATCTCTAGACAGTGGTTTATTCGCAGTGACATTGCCAAAAAATCCATTGAAAAAACCAACGAGGGACTGACACAGTTTTTTCCTCCACACTGGATCAACAGCTACAACGCATGGATGAGCGAGCTTCGCGACTGGTGTATTTCACGTCAGCTCTGGTGGGGACACCGCATTCCGGTCTTTTACTGTGATGAGTGTACTCATGAATGGGCCACTCTGGATGATACACCGGCACAATGTCCACACTGTTCGAGCCATCGCATTACCCAAGATCCTGATGTCCTCGATACCTGGTTCAGCTCGGCACTCTGGCCTTTTTCAACCTTAGGCTGGGGCAACGGAGATACGGAAGCTGATCGACTCTTTCAAAGTGATGATCTTAAACACTTTTATCCTAATGCCCTGCTGATTACCGGTTTTGACATTCTCTTCTTCTGGGTAGCACGAATGATGATGATGGGGGAGACCTTTATGGGGAAACTACCGTTTGAACATATCTATCTACATGCTCTGGTACGTGATGAGAAGGGCGAGAAGATGAGTAAATCCAAAGGCAATGTGATCGATCCTTTGGACATGGTTCACAAATACAGCGCTGATGCCCTGCGATTTACTCTTGCCGTTCTTGCCGTTCAGGGGCGTGATATTCGCCTCTCTGAAGAGAAGCTGGAGCTAAGCCGCAACTTTACCAATAAACTCTTTAATGCGTCACGCTATTTACAAATGAACGGCGACACGTTCAAAGATCTTAATGAGATAACCATCACAACCCCACTGGGTCACTATATGCTCAGCCGTTTTGCAACTGCAACCAAAGAGACCCGAACTTTTCTTGACGAGTACCGCTTTAATGATGCGGCAACAGTGCTCTATCGCTATTTATGGAATGAGTTTTGCGGTTGGGGTATTGAACTCTCTAAGGTTTCCAAAGAGAGTGTCGTAGAACTCGGAGCAATTTTTAAAGCATCCATGAAGTTGTTACACCCTTTCATGCCTTTTATTACCGAACATCTTTACCATGAACTCTCCGGAACATCACTGGAAACGGCAGACTCTATTATGATCATGCGCTATCCTGAGAATATCTCCTATAATGCCGAAATAACACAGCAGTTTGATGTTGCCATGGATGCCATTATTGCCATTCGTCGTGCCAAAGCACTGGTCGATATGGCCAATCAAAAAATCCCTCAGGCTTACATCCAAAGTCATATTTCCATAGATGAAATAACCATGCTGCCCTTTATTTCTCGTTTGGCAAAAGTAGATGATGTCCGTATGACTACATGTAAAATTGACAATGCCCTCAGTGACGTGAGTGACTATGTTGAGGTGTTCATTCCAACCGATTCTATTGACCTCAGCCCCATTATTGCCCGCTTACATAAACAAGATGAAAAACTCCAAAAAGAGATAGGCAAACTCAGCGGCATGCTGAATAACCGGCGTTTTGTCGAGAATGCACCGCCAGAAGTTATTGAAAACAATAGGCA
This sequence comes from Helicobacteraceae bacterium, assembly GCA_027057185.1. GTDB lineage: Bacteria > Campylobacterota > Campylobacteria > Campylobacterales > Sulfurimonadaceae > QNZR01. The sequence continues at coordinate 2,898 of JALUJE010000179.1, forward strand.
TGAATATG
>JALUJE010000180.1 GCA_027057185.1 Helicobacteraceae bacterium
GAATCACACTCTTAAAGGTCTCGGATTTTTTCAACGGTGCAAGCGAGACATCAATGATGGAAAGATACTCCGGTACCTGCTCTTTACTAATGGGGTCAAGAAAAGTGATGTTACATAGAGCAAGCGTTTCTGCCAATGCCACAATCATCTCTTTCTGCGCACCGTCTCCAATAAAAAGAAAATGGATCTCTTCATCCTTAATGTCTGAAATGGCATTGACAATAAAGTCCAACTTGTGTGCTAATCCGTGCGTACCAATATAGCCAATAACAAACTTTCCTTCCAGATGCAGTTCTTGCAGTAGCGCATGCTTTTTTGGTCGGGGTGTAAACAACTCCAGATTGGAACCGTTGGTCACGACATCAATCTTCTGGGCATCGATACCGCGCTCAATCAGCTCGCTCTTAAAAGCATTCGTAACGGCAATCACTTTAGCGGCATCGCGATAAAGCCCCAGTTCAATTTTGGTAAGAAAGTTCATAACAACTCCCTGATCCATAGCGCCGACCGTTTTAATTGACGCTGGCCAAATATCTCGCAATTCAAATATCCATGGTGTTCTACGCACCTTTGAAATTGCCCATGCTGCCCACGTAGTAAAAAACTGTGGGGAAGTAGCAATGATGACATCGTGTTTCACAAACAGTCCGAAAAAAATGCCATAAAGGCAAAGCTCAAATAGTCCAGAACTCTTTTGGTAAACCCTTTGTTAGACGTCATATAGCTCCAAAGGCGAATCACCTTTATACCTTCGATCATCTCTGTCTGATAGAGTCGATTGCTATATCCTTCATACACCTTACCGTGAGGAAAATTAGGGAAACAGGTCAAAATCGTAATGTCAACATCTTCATGTTTTTTCCACGCCATACAATGTTCATACGTTCGGGTGGCCGGTGCATTGACCTCAGGAGGAAAGTTATCGGTAATAAAGAGGATTTTCATAAAATAATACTCATTTCCAGTTGTTTGGTAAACGTAATTTTCAATACCTTGGCTTTAATCTGCTTATTAAACTCCGGAGCATAAAAATAATCATCAATGCTATAAGAGAGACCCTGTAGCACTATATGTCTGTGAATCATTTCTTCATTAACATCGGGATAAAAATGGATCCTCGCAACCGCCTCTACTGTAGTATCTGAGACAATCGTATCGGTAATCGTCATACGGTTTCTCTCAAAAGCAAAGGTGCGCTCATGTAGTGCCCCTACACGCTTTTCATATCCATTATGCACAGCTGTAATATGCATATCATGCTCTTGAAGTCTGGTAATATATGCCCGATTCGCCACCCGGAAACCACCCCATACGTCACTCTGATTTAGGCCATGCAGCTCGACCGTATTGTGTGCGGCAGTAGAACGTTCTTGAGTACGCCGTTCATTCGTTTCATACGTCGAAACGCCGGTATCTACAATATAGGGATGATTATTGACATGTAATTCAAAACTCAATGTATCGGCATGGGCATGTCCGGGAATGTAATCAGGACCAATATTGCCGACGTCCACAATACATTCGTAACCCTGAGCGTCAAATCTTCTATATCCACTCTCCTGAAGTATCGTCTCTTTTACAGGTACGTTTAGTCTCATGGCATACTCAAAAAGTGCATCACTAGTGGGTGCAATGTTATTGGCACTGTCGTTAAAAAGAGGTATCATGCCGTCTCTAAACGTCATGGACTGTAACCAGCCCAACATCAAGGAGGCTTTATCTTGTAAAAATATCAACAAATCCGCATCATTATCGTGTCGATTATTTTTAAGCAGATTGATACAATCGAGTAAACGAAAAAGCATAATCTGGTGGTACATTGGACTCAATTCAAAATGTGCCCCATCCTTTAATATCTGTTCATTGAGTTCTTCAAATACAATAGCTTTTGCTTTGGCATGTAATACGTTGTCTTGAAAATAGTATGCTCCAAAAAGCAGGCTAAATCCATTTTCAAGTAGATGGTTTCCCAACAGATGGTATTCCAGATGATCCATCAAAATATAATACTGCGCATAAAGACTGTCGTCTATTTTACAATCTTCTATTTTGTGTGTCGTTATAAATTTAATCCAGTTGACACTTCGTAACGAGATGGGAAACGGTTCAAATCCATCATCTATCTCATTACTCTGGTCAATAAAATCATAAATCAGCCTTAGCCCCTCACTCCGCTGCATATCTGGTTGTTGTAAATAATCAAAGTAATTCAGGTTGTACGTCCAAAGCTTTCCATATTCTGAAGTATTCCAATCTATCCCATCATCAAAACATTTGGTCTGATTTAAAAAAGTAAATGTGTTCTCATGCACTGAATCCGATACTAAAAGCGAAGGTTCCAATGTCAGCGCAGTCGTATTCGCCGACAATGCAAAGCAATGGGAAAATCCACGCCTTCGCCTCAAGCGTTCCCGCAACAGATAATACAGTCTATAGTATATCTGAACCGCACGCAGATATTTAACGGTATGATACAGTCGAATACTACGCCGCAACAAAGAAGGTGCCCGCATTACAAACCCACGTGTTTAAAAAACTGTGCTGTTTGACGGTCACTGTCAAAATTTTTAAACTGTTTTTTTGCTGCTGAGGATTTTTGTGCATAACCGGCAGATTGAAAGGAGACAATGGCCTCTTGTAGCTGCTGCACATTTCCCGGTTCCACTAAAACTGATGATGCCGCATCTACCATTTCTCTGATTCCCTGTAAATTGGTTGCAATTATGGGTAAGCCCACGGAAAGTGCCTCAATGATGACTCCCGGATATCCCTCTCTAAACGATGGCAGTATGAGTATATCATACTGTTGTAAAGTATTTATAACATTTTCCGGTTCAAGTATGCCCCGGTATTGTACCCGATAGTTATTAAAATACTCTTGAGTATACTCCTTAGAAC
>JALUJE010000181.1:0-1336 GCA_027057185.1 Helicobacteraceae bacterium
GTTGCAACGTATCTATACTGTTTTTGTAGCGTTGGAACAAGAAGTGCAGAAGGGTCGAATAAAAAGCTACGGTATCAGCTCTAACAGTGTTGCAAAAGCATCACGGGAACCGGATTTTTTACCCTATGAAGATCTGATACTTTTGGCACATCGTGCCGCTGAAGAAGCGGGCAGTTCCCGGCACCATTTCAGTACGATGGAACTACCTCTGAACCTGTTGGAGCAAGAAGGACTTCGATGTGCTTCATGGGCTAAGCGGCAAGGCTTACGTGTTATTGTGAATCGGGTCTTGAATGCTCAAAGAAAGAATCAGATGTTTCGCCTTGCCGATTATGACGAACCTCGAGAGTATGAGTTCTATCTTAACACGGTTTTAGAGCTTTGCGATCATAAGGGTTTAGAGCCTGTTTACAATATTATTGAACAATTGGATCGTAATCGTCACCAATTTACATGGATCGGAGAGTATGATGCTTTTGTATTTACCCAGGTGATTCCACACCTTTACAAGAACATATCTGAACTCAGCGATGATGACCAGATGGTGTTAATAGATGGGATCAATCTTTTTTTAGAGCAGTTAAAAAAAATGGTAGCATATGAATGTTCCCAAAAAACCCGCCTGCAGCTTCAAGAACTATTGGGTTCATGTAAGACACGTCTACAGCAATGTGCTATTGATTTTTTAGTAAAGAGTAAAAACGTCGATGTTATTTTGGTGGGAATGCGAAAACCTACTTATGTCGCGGATATTACAGCAATAAATTTATAACGGGTTAAGTAGAATTATTCTATTTTATGTTATATATTTTAAGTAAGGTTTAAAAATGATTCCTTTTACCGATGAAGAGTTACTGGTACCGGTGAGTGATGTAATAGATAAATTACGTCCTTCTCTTGCTCTGGATGGAGGTGATATTGATTTTCTTACCGTCAAAAACGGTGTGGTCTATGTACAGCTTAAAGGAGCATGCATTGGTTGTGCCAGCAGTGGTACTACGTTAAAATACGGAGTTGAACGACAGCTGCGTATGGATATTCATCCCGAACTTACGGTGATTAATGTACCGCAGGGAATGGAGAATCAATTAGACAATTTATAGATTATTATGGAGGCAAGTTATGAAGACAATAAATAAATATAAGACCCTTGCCATAGCAAATGAGAGCTTTTCAAAAGCGGAATATGAAAAAGCGTTACGTAATTATGCTTTGGTGCTTAAAGATTACCCTAATACAAAAGAGGCCTACAACGGTGCCATTCTCTCTGAGATGGCAATGAGTGGCGAGGATGGAGCCGAAGCTCTGTTTGACTACTATGTAGTGTTACAAGAAG
>JALUJE010000181.1:1346-6511 GCA_027057185.1 Helicobacteraceae bacterium
TATGGACGGTACCCTTGATCAGTTGGGACAACTTTTTGCAGAACCGCTGAAGCAGCGTCTGGAATTTGAGGATGGTATTTTGTATCATGAATTTAAAGAGTTGGTAGAGAAAGAGGGTGATTTTAAACGAATATTTGAAAATATTATGTTCTCGACACGGGTGATTATTAGTGAAAAAGAAGATTTTATTGATTTTTTAAAAAATTTGGTAATGTATGATTTTAAAGAGATGGCATTAGCCTATCTGGAGAGTGCTTTAGCCGTCTACCCCAACAATGATGATTTGCGTTCTCTGGTAAAAAAATTAGCACAAGGCAGTGTGGGTGAAAATTGAGTTACCCGATCAGGAATTTCGTTATGTAACGGAGAATTCCAAGACATGTGATGCTGAAACGGCATTTGTTCTTACGGCACAAAATGCCAAATATCTGGATGATGCCAAAGCACATCATCCGCACTCTGTTATTAGAGTAGGTGAACTGACTTCTGTATTTGGACTTGAGCATATTAAAATTATTGGTATTACTGGTACAAACGGTAAAACCAGCACGGCCAGTGCCATCTATTCCATGCTCCTTGACTTGGGGTATAAGGCGGCAATGCAGGGAACCCGTGGATTTTTTATGAATGATGAAGTCCTTGAAGGGAAGACACTAACTACCCCCTCGGTATTGCATACGTATCGTCATATTTATCAGGCTGTTACTGCAGGATGTGACTATTTTGTTATGGAGGTCAGTTCTCATGCCATTGTACAGGAGCGTATTGAGGGTATTTCATTTGCTTTGAAAATTTTAACCAATATTACGCAAGACCATCTGGATTATCATCATGACCTCGAACACTACATTGCCGTAAAAAATAGCTTTTTTCAGGATGATGGGCTGAAGCTTATCAATAAAGATGAGTCCAAAGCAGAATTTACAATTAAAAATACCTACACTTACGGTATTGAAAATCCTGCGTCGTACAAAATTATGGCATATACGCTTAATGACGGCATTAGTGCTATTTTACAACACTTTAATCAGGTCGGCCCCATTCATTCCCCGCTTTACGGCTTCTTTAATCTTTATAATATTACTGCCGCCGTAGGTGCCGTACATCTGCTTACTAAATGTTCTTTAGAAACAGTATGTGAGGTAGTGGATAATTTTGCCGGTGTAAGTGGTCGCATGGAGGTAGTCAGTAAAGAGCCCCCGGTATTGGTTGATTTTGCGCATACGCCCGATGGGATGCAGCAGGTACTTAATTCGCTAAAAGAAAAAGAGTTGCTTGTGGTCTTTGGTGCTGGGGGAGATCGGGATAAATCAAAACGACCGTTAATGGGGCGTATTGCCGCTACATTGGCAAAACGGGTTTATATTACCAGTGATAATCCCAGAACCGAAGATCCCGATGCTATTGTGAACGATATTCTTGAAGGCATTGATGACCGGAGTACGGTGCATGTCGATATTAACCGCAGAGCTTCGATTGCCAGAGCCATTGAGGATCAGCAGGAGGGCGAAGTGGTTGTTATTTTGGGTAAGGGCGATGAGACATACCAGATTATTTATGATCAAAAGCTGCCTTTTGATGATCGTGAAATAGCTCGGGAATTATTAAAAAACACAGATGAGGAGTAAATGTATGGCAGAGATACCTGAAAATATAGGATGCAATAATCAAGAATGTATGAAAAAAGATGTGTGTAAACGAAATTTGATTGCACGAGAAGGGCGCGCCAAAGAGGTTAAGACCTTTAGCGGTACACCGCAAAAAGGGTGTGGCAAGTTTTTACCTATTGAAGCATAGTGCCGTACATACCACGCTGTTACAGTGGTATGAAACAGAGGGGCGCCAGGAACTTCCTTGGAGGCTGACACGAGATCCGTATAGCATATGGGTAAGTGAGATAATGTTGCAACAGACACAGGTTAAAACTGTTTTAGAGCGATTTTATTTTCCCTTTCTTGAGCGCTTTCCGACACTGCAGGATTTAGCACATGCCAGTGAAGATGAGGTGCTGAAGATGTGGGAAGGACTTGGGTATTATACTCGGGCACGGCATATGTATCGGGCAGCTCAAAGTCTGCAGCATGAGCTTCCCCAAAGTGTACATGAGCTAATGCGTTTGCCCGGTATTGGCAGGAGTACGGCACATGCAATTGCCGCATTTGCCTATCAAACGCCCGTTCCCATTCTCGATGCCAATGTCAAGCGAATTTTATATCGTTTTTTTGGAAAAAAGCGTTTGGCTGAGAAAGCACTTTGGGATCTTGCATATCAACTCTTTGACGAGGAACACCCGTTTGAATATAATCAGGCCATGATGGATCTCGGTTCTTTGGTGTGTCGTGCCCGAGATGCCCGATGCCATCATTGCCCGCTACATTCAGGATGTACCGCTGCTAAAACCGACCCTTTGAATTTTCCTGAAAAAAAGCAGAAGCGTGCCGTACCCATTCGACGTAAAGACATTGTGGTAATTACATGTAAAAACCGGTATGCCCTAAAACAGCGTACAAGTCGTTTCTTAAAGGGACTGTGGGGATTTATTGAGTATGAAACCAATACCTGTAGCGATGAAAAAAAACTTGGCGCCCTGATTCAAAAATATTCTCATTTTCATCTACATGCCGATGTTTATATACGTCATGAATATGATGATACCTATGACTATTTTACTTTGGAAGAGATTTGTAAGTTGCCCCTAAGTCAAGCAGACATTAAAATAGTCAATATGCTGAAGTGATGTCTGCTTTGCTTAAAAATATCATCTACTTTGAAATAAAGACTATTTTAGTCTGAATTTTGATATAATCTCGCAAAAAAATTTCGTAAACGAAATCATGGAGAAGATTATGGGTATACCTCAACCGGCGTTTTATATTTTTAAGTGTGAGCAGTCCAATCCCCCGGGAATGCCGAAACCATCATGTGTCAATCCGCAAACGCAAGACCTTTTTCAACATTTAGCACAAACTTTGATGCAAAAAGGTATAATTGGAACAGTACAACCGATTCGTACTTCATGTATGAACCGTTGTAATGTGGGTCCCATTATGCTGGTAGAGCCGGGGCATGTGATGTATGCTCAGCTTGACAAAGAGAAAATTACGCGCATCATTGATGAGCATATTATTGGCGGTAATGTGGTTGAAGAGTATGTAATTGAGAGTGAGTTGTGGGATGATGCCATTACGCCTCTCGATATGATGAAACAGATGGGAAAATAAAACGTTATGACAATTGAGATGCTTTACAGCAAAATTCACCGTGCCACGGTTACGGATGCAAATTTGAATTATGTTGGTTCTATTACTATTGATGAGGAGCTTTTAGAGGCTTCAAAGATGCGGGTAGGACAGAAAGTAGAAATTTTAAATATTAATAACGGAGAGCGCTTCTCTACGTATATTATTTTAGGTGAGCGCGGGAAACGCGATATTTGCTTAAATGGTGCGGCAGCGCGTAAAGTACATGTAGGCGACAAAATTATTATTGTGGCATATGCGACATATGATGAACAGGAGTTGTCGCACTATAAGCCCAAAGTAGTTATTGTTGATGATAATAACAATATTGTTGATGAACTCGAAGTTATTTAAATGTTTGGAAATTTAGGTGACATGGGAAAAATGCTAGAGTCTCTGCAGGAATCTGCCCAGAAAATGGAAGCAGAGCTGGCATTGAAAGAGTTTACCGTCAAAACGGGTGGCGGCATGGTAGTTGTGACGATTAATGGCAAGGGTGAGGTTCTGGATGTTGAGATTGACGACACCCTTTTGGAGGACAAATCTTCATTACAAATTCTGTTAATTGCTGCGATTAATGATGCCAATAAGATGGTTGAAGACAACAAAAAAAACAGTGCTATGGGTGCGCTAGGCGGTATGAATCCTTTTGCCCAAAACTCCTAAAACGCTTTTAGCACACTGCTGTGACACTTTTTATATCTTTTTATGAAAATAATGCTAAAATTTCATCAAAAAATAAGTCATGGCAGCAATGGAACAGTTTGAACAGTTTTTAAGAACGCATCTTCCGAACGTTGAAGGATTTCACCCTCATTATGAAGCTGCATTGCATGCTATGTTGCTTGCCGGGGGAAAACGGTTTCGTCCGGCACTACTTTTAAGTGTGGTGCGCGCGTACAATACATTATTAATTCCCAATGCTTACCATGCGGCGTATGCTCTTGAGCTACTTCATACCTACTCATTGATTCATGATGACCTTCCGCTTATGGATAATGCCGATTTACGCCGTGGACAACCGACGTTACATGTACAATATAATGATGTTACCGCAGTGCTAGTCGGAGATGCTCTCAATACGTATGCTTTTGAGGTGCTTACCGGGGCTCCGTTTAGCGATCGTATTCGCGTGAAACTAATTCGTGAACTTGCCCATAACGGAGGCTTGCACGGTATGGTATTGGGGCAGATTATTGATTGTCATTTTGAGAATCAGCCTTTGACACTGGATGAGATCAAGCTTCTGCATATTAATAAAACGGCCAAGCTGATTGCCGCCTCGTTGAAGATGGGGGCTATTATTGTCGGCAAGGAGACTGTGGCAACAAAACTGTATGACTTTGGACTGACTCTCGGGCTGCTCTTCCAGGTGCAAGACGATATCTTAGATGTGACGCAAAGTGTTCAAGAAGCGGGAAAACCTATCAATAATGATGGTGATAAAAATGGTTTTGTTACTCTGCTGGGGCTTTCTGAAGCATTGCAAAAAGCCGATATGCTTGCAGCAGATCTTTTTCAACAGATGCAGACTTTTGAAACATCGCTTCAACACGAACTCGATGTACTATTACGACACTATATAAACCGACATAAGGATTAATTGATGGGTAACGAGATGCGCCAAAAGATGGCTGATACAATACGATTTTTAGCAGCAGATATGGTTCAGGCTGCCAACTCCGGGCATCCGGGTGCCCCGATGGGGCTGGCAGATATTGCCGTGATTTTAAGCGAGCATCTGCGACATAACCCAAAAAATCCTTCATGGCTTAATCGTGATCGTCTGGTGTTTTCGGGCGGGCATGCCACCGGACTAATTTACTCTTTGTATTATCTCTGGGGCTATGGCCTGAAACTCGAAGATCTCAAGGCATTTCGCCAGCTCGATTCTAAAACTCCGGGACATCCGGAATATGGACATAC
>JALUJE010000181.1:6521-9206 GCA_027057185.1 Helicobacteraceae bacterium
CATACCCCAGGGATTGAAATTACCACTGGTCCTTTGGGTCAAGGGGTGGCAAACGGTGTGGGTTTTGCCATGGCGGCAAAATTCATGGGGGCGCAGACAAATTCTGAAACGGCAGCGGTGATTGACCATAACGTCTACGTTTTATGTGGTGATGGCGATTTGGAAGAGGGTATCAGTTATGAGGCATGCTCTATTGCCGGTCATCAGAAACTGGATAATCTGATTCTCATCTATGATTCCAACCGTATTACGATTGAGGGTTCAACCGATTTGAGTATTTCTGAAAATATTCGGGAACGTTTTCTTGCTCAGCAGTGGGATGTTATTGAAACCGACGGCCATAACTATGATGCTATTGATGCTGCCTTTACCAAAGCTAAAGCGGCAACCAGACCCGTACTGATAATTGCGCATACCATCATCGCCAAGGGAGCGGGAACCCTCGAAGGCTCTGCACATTCTCATGGCGCGCCGTTGGGTGAGGAGATTATTGCACAGGCAAAAGAAGCGGCCGGATTTGATCCGAAGAAGACTTTTGCCGTCAGTGATGATGTCATGACACGGTTTCGTTGTGCCATTGAGAGAGGAGATCTCTATGAACGAGAGTGGAATCACTCTTTAAAAACGCTACCTTTGGCGGAACAAAACGAGGCACTGTACACTTTGCTCAATCCGGATATATCACGTATTCAGTGGCCAGAGTTTGACGCATCAGATGCAACACGTAATACTAACGGTAAAGTGATGAATGCGATTGCGCGGGCATTGCCGGGATTTTTGGGTGGTTCTGCCGATTTAAGTCCTTCCAACAAAACGTACTTGAATGATATGGGAACGTTTCCAGAAGGGCGAAATATTCATTTTGGAATTCGCGAGCATGCCATGGCCTCTATCACCAATGCTATGGCGCTGTATGGACCGTTGATGCCCTTTAGTGCCACCTTCTTTGTCTTTAGCGATTACTTGAAACCTGCAGCACGTATTGCGGCACTCAGCGGTATTCAGCAGTTTTTTGTCTGGACGCATGACAGCATCGGTGTCGGTGAAGATGGACCGACGCATCAGCCGGTTGAGCAGTTGAGCCAATTTCGTGCCTTGCCGAATTTCTATGTCTGGCGACCGGCAGATGGCAATGAAAATGTGATAGCGTGGAAAGTGGCACTGCAGATGAAACGTGCACCATCGGCTTTTGTCGCCTCACGGCAGACGCTGCCACTACTGCCGAATGCCGTGATGGGGAGTGCATCACGAGGCGGCTATTTACTAAGTGTTGATGATCATGCAGAAATAACGCTGATGGCTTCAGGTTCTGAAGTGGGTCTGGCTCTGGAGACTCAGGCATTACTGCATACCAAAGGTATGAGGGTCAATGTGGCAAGCATTCCCTGTTTTGATCTCTTTATTGAGCAGGAACAACAGTATATTGACACAATTATTCTACCCGGTGTCAAAGCTGTCGCTATTGAAGCAGCACGAGGCATGGAGTGGTATCAGCTTGCTGATGACGTGATAGCTATGGAGGGCTTTGGTGCATCGGCACCGGCACCGGAACTCTTTGAGAAATTTGGATTTACACCGCAACATATTGCTCAACAGATACAAAATAAAGTCGGATAACAGCATGAATTAGAGAATCTCTGTAGTATACATCAATAATTCTCTTTATCTGCTATAATCTGTTTATGAAAGTTATATTATACTCAACTATGACCCTGATTGTTATGATGGGATTTTTTGGATGTGGTAGTGGAAATGACCGTGAGCAGTATGATGTCTCGGTATATTCTATTGCTCCGGTACTGCGTGCTGTAGTACAAGATGCGAGCGGACAGATTGCTATTCAACAGGACATGAGGCAGAATCGCTATACGTTTTCTCAAAACATTGTGTGGCCCATAACGGTCACAAGTGATGGAAAAGAGAGTTATATTGATGTGGATTTCAATGGAGTGAAAAGTGGTTCCGATATTGCGTTGACATCTACGTTGTATTCCAATTCGTCAACTGTCAGCGAATTGACAACACGACTGTTGCAATCAGCACAGATTGACACAAGGACACTGGAATTTAACCAGACACGTTATGACACGGCGTTACGGGAAATGGCACGCCGCTATTCCGTGCCAACCCAGCATATTCTCAATGCGACGCCTATGACATCATCGAATAAGCGTCTGGCCATGCTCAATGATACTCTGTTTCAGGTACGTCAAAATACCGACTATAATCTCAGTAATCTAGCCGATGTAGATGCGTACTTTAACATTGCTGAAACGTTTTATACCCGCTATCTGGAGGTCATGAATGCAAGTGAGGCTGCAAGATACTACGAATCATTGGTAGTGTTGGAACTTATTGATGCCAAGCGCTTAGCTCCGATTTCAGGCAATGTAACTCCAAAGATTCCTGCATATCTCAATCATGATTACAATGCGACGATGCTGCATTTAGGTGAAGAAAATTTGCTCTCGTCGTCATACAATAGCGCACAAAATTTGGCATATTGGGATATTGCCTATGATGCAGACTATTCCCGTGCTTATGTTGCTGCCGGTAATGATGGATTTGATCTGATTGATACGAGCATGCTAAATCGGCGTTTGGGAAATTATGAGCAAAATATCAGCGGCTTTGGTATAGGAATTACCTATTTTGATCGTTTTGACAACCGCTGTATTGCAGTGG
>JALUJE010000182.1 GCA_027057185.1 Helicobacteraceae bacterium
TATCGGTACTGCGACCAGAGTACGGTCACGGTGTGCGTATGTTTTGTACCTCGCAATTGGTAGCGACCTTTGTGGCAGGTTAGCATCGGATGCTGCACTCCCTCAAGAAAGTGCAACATCGTGGCAAAGGCACTGAAGGCTCGGGTTTTTTTGATGCCCTCACGATGATCGACAAGTCCGTATCCCGGGGCAATAAGCTGATGCCAATAGACACATTCCACTCTGCCTGTAGCCAGTGCAATAAGATAGTAACGTACCATAAATGCCGCATAAGTCATATCATCGACACACTCTTTTTCCGACGTCGGTGCATATGGGGCGGTATGGCTTCGTGGCCAGTTGGTCTCGGTAATGATAAGTCGCTGGTTCGTTTTGGCACTGAGTGACATAATGGTGTAAAGGAGTTGAATTTTCGTGCCAAGGTGAAACCCCATCTGAGTATGTTCGGGTGCGCCGCGGCGATCGACGTAGAGCAGTGCACTGAATATATTGTAATGAACTCGGTAGAAATTAAAGAGTGACCTAACGGTGTAATGGTACTCAAAGTCAATGACACTTGAGCCAATGAGCGTGAGCTGGGGGAAGCGTTCCTTTTTGAGCCGTTGGGCGACTTCGTAAAAACGCAGATATTCATCCATACTGAAAAATGCCCATTTTTTACGATTGACGGCATTACCAATCTGGAATTTACATGTAAACGGCAATAACATTTCAAACAGGCGCAATAAATCGTTGTGCAAGAGTGTCAGGTCCTCAACATGCTCGCGATCTTGCAAGATGTTAATGAGCAGATCATACTCTTGAAACTGTGCAATAAATGCAACATAGTCCTCTAAACGTGCCATATCACGCAACGGCAGTCGAATTAAAAGTTGGTTTACCCCAAGCTCTTTGAGCAGTGCTTTCGTTTGCTGCGGTGCTTTGTCGTAATTGATGCTCATACCGAAAAAGTGGTCACTTGAAGGCACTTTTTTCTCAAAAAACGAGAGGGCAAAACGCAGTATGATTAGTGGAAACATCATTAGATTAACTAGCAACAGCTTGAGTTGGTCGGTGCGAATCTTACGGTTAATGTGGCGACGCACCGTTTTATCGCGAATAATATGCGGCTGGTCAGAATAACCGTCCCATTTAAAAATCTGTTTAAAATCCATACACTGTCCAAACCATTTATGACATTATAGTATAATTGCGCCTTTAAAAGGATAGACATGACTCTCATTACGGTGCTATTGCGCTATTATATTGCTATACTGCTGCTCTTTTTTGTCGGCAGGCTCACGTTGTTTGTTCTCTACTTTGAGCGTTTTAGCGGTGATGAGGTTAATTACTGGCTCACGTTTCTTTATGGGCTTCGTATGGATGTTATCTTGACCTCGATGCTATTTATTCTTCCGGTGCTTTTGCTCACACTGATGCCCTCACGCTTTAAACATATAGTAGCGGGCACGGTAAAATATTATTTTTTAGTGGTTATTGCCGTATTGATCTATCTGGAGAATGCCACGCTGCCGTTTTTTGCACAGTATGATGTCCGTCCGAACTATCTGTTTGTGGAGTATTTGGAGTACCCCAAAGAGGTCTTTTCCATGCTTTTTGCCGACTACTTACTGGAGTTTTGCGTGGCATTGTTGATGATTGCAGCTGCCATGTACCTGTATTTAAAAATGACGGGTGATGCGTTTCTTAGGGTTTTTGACGTACCTTACCATCAGCGGGTATTGTGGTTTTTCCCGTTGGCACTGCTGCTGTTGCTGGGGATTCGCTCGTCATTGGGTCACCGTCCTGCCAATATCTCTGATGCGATGTATTCGACCAGCCGTATTGTGAACGAAATTACCAAAAATACCCCCTATAGTATTGTCTATGCCATCTATGCCAATAAAAAATACGGGCAGGGAGCCTTGCTGGACAAATATGGAAAAATGGCGCCTTCGGAGGCACTTGAGCGGGTAAAAAAACGGCTCCATATTGAGAGTAACAGTACCGTCTCGGTACTTTCACGTCTGGAACATACCCATTTTAAGCGGAGTGAACCTAAAAATCTGGTGATCTTTTTGCAGGAGAGTATGGGAGCGCAATTTGTTGAAGCGGTCGGTGGTGAAGCGGGTATTACCCCCGAGTTCAACCGTCTGGCAAAAGAGGGAATACTTTTTAAAGACCTCTACTCCAACGGAACTCGGAGCATTCGCGGTATTGCCGGAATGGTATCGGGAAATTTTTCCATACCCGGCAAAGGCGTCCTCAAACGTAACAAGTCGCAGCATGACTTTTTTACCCTTGCCTCACTGTTGAAACCTTTGGGTTATAAGAGCCTCTTTATTTATGGTGGCGAGAGTCGTTTTGACAATATGAAGGGGTGGTTTTTGGGTAACGGATTTGATGAAATTATTGATGAGCCAAAGTTTAGCAACCCAAAATTTGTCGGTACATGGGGCGTATGTGATGAAGAGGTGGCGATGCGTGCGAATGCAGAGTTTAAAAAGCTCCATGCCAATAAGCAAAAATTTGTCTCACTGATTTTTTCCACGTCCAATCACGCTCCGTTTGATTTTCCTGAAGGAAAATTTGCACCGGTGGAAGGGGTGGCGCTCAAAAGTGTGAAAAATGCCATTAAGTATGCTGATTATGCCATTGGTCGTTTTATTGATGCTGCACGCCAAGAGGCATATTATAAAGATACGGTGTTTGTTATTGTCTCAGATCATAATATCCGTGTTTATGGTGATGATGTGGTTCCGGTCAATATGTTCCATATTCCCGGGCTCATTTTGAGCAAAGGGCTGACGCCGCAGCAGTACGAAAAGATTGCCACCCAGCCTGATGTGTTGGCAACGGCACTTGATCTCATGGGCATGGATGCCACATATCCGATTATGGGACATTCGATTTTTAGCGATGCCAAGCAGAATTTGGCATTGATGCAGTTTAACTCCACGTATGCTCTGCGTGTCGATAACACCGTCGCCGTTTTGCGTGAGGGGATGGATGCCCAGACGTTTCGCTATGTCAATGAACATTTGGTTGCACGCGAATCCGATGCTGAGCTGGAGCGAGATCTGTTAGCATTTATCGTAGCACTGGATTACCTCTATAATCATAAGCTGTATCGGTAGGCGGGTGATGTTAGGGTATTATCTCTTTAAAGGTGTGGAGTGGCTGCTATTTTTGTTGCCGTATTCATGGCGACGCACGCTTTTTCTCGGGATTGCCGATGCTGCACATAGTCTCGATGCCAAACATCGGCGTGTCATTCGACAAAATCTTACTTTCGCTTTTGATCAGGAACTTTCCCCAGAGCGTATTGCGGAGATCTCCAAAGGGTGTTACCGAAACTTGGCGCTCAATATGCTTCAGGTAATGGAAAACACCCGTGCAGATATTGCCACTATTGGTGCCTCGGTGACGCTGAAAAATACCGCAGTGTTTGACACGGTTGCAGATCAGGGACGTGCCGTCATTTTTGTGACGGCACATTATGGAAACTGGGAACTTGAAGGGGCGGTGGTCTCAAGTAGCGTTTCTGCCGCAAGTTCTGTTTACAAGGCGTTGAAAAATCGCTACTTTGACCGTTATTTGCTGCATTCTCGTCAACGTTTTGGGATGCAGTTATTTGAAAAACGCGGCGCCATTCGGCATCTAAATAACGCGGTAAAGCATGCCCGGAGCATTTCACTCATGATTGATCAGAATGTCAAGGCAAAAGACGGCATTGTCGTTACCTTTTTTGGAAAAGAGGTACGTCAGACCCCTGCACCGGCCTTTTTGGCACGTAAATACAATGCCGTGATTATTCCGTTATTGATGCATCCAAACGACCAAGAAGGGTACACTCTGACGTTTTACGAACCCATTGAGGTAGCACACAGTGATGATGCCGAAGCAGATATTTTGCATGCAACTCAAGCGCAGGCACTTTGGCTTGAAACGGAGATACGCCGTGCCCCGGAGCATTGGTTCTGGTGTCATCGACGCTGGAAAGCACAGTACCCGAAAATTTACAATACATAATGAAGGACTCTTGTGAGAAATCAACCCCAATACCATTTTTTTAAAAATACAACCTATGCACTCAACGGTATGAAAGATGTCATTGCCCATGAGACCTCATTTAAAATAGAGCTGGTAATTGCTGCCATATTGCTGCCGTTATTGCTTATTTTGGATCTTTCACTACTCCTTAAACTGGTGATGTTCATGAGTATTATGGGCATGCTGATTGCCGAGGTGATCAACAGCGCTATTGAGCGGGTGGTAGACTTGGTGACATTAGAACACCATGAGATGGCGGGTCGGGCTAAAGATGTCGGCAGTGCCATTGTTTTTTTAAGTATTATGGTCTTTGTTGTCGTATGGCTTAGTTCTTTTGCCCTGTATTTTGGATTTATTTAAAAAAGGCTGAACTCTCCTGTAGCGACTGCAAAATATAAGGTTGAAATGCCTCAAGAGTCGTGGTGTCTGTTAGGGCATAATCGCTGTTGTTCCGAATCTCCGGTGCCAATAGTGCTGAGGGTTTTTTAGAAAAAACAATGACATGCTTTTTGGTTTTAATGGCGTAGTTATTCCAGTTGGCAATAAAGAGGCTTTGTCGATCTCCTTCAAGCAGATCGACACCGTTGGAGTAGTCACTTACGGCATTGCGTACACCGATGTTTCGCATTAAAAACGGTACGATATCGACATGACTGGTGAGTCGCTCAATACGTTGCGGCGGCATTCCGGGAATTTTTACAATTAAAAAGGAGTTGGTCTGGGCATCGCTGAAGGAGCTGTTGTGCCCAAAGTTGCCATATTCGTAAAACTCTTCACCGTGGTCGGATGTGACAATAATAATGGCATTGTCATAAACTCCTTTGCTCTTGAGCGCATCAAATAGCTCCTGAAAGAGTCCATCAACATAGTGGTTGGCATTTTTGTACATGTTCAAGAGTGTGGGAGCATCCTTTTTGGTGATGGTCATATAGTTGATGATTCCATCATTATCGGGTAAAAAGCGTGCCTGATTTTTGGGGTAGGAGTACGGACCGTGGGGTGCATCGAAAAAGACGAAAGAGAAGAGCGGTTTTGAGCTATCTTGTGCGGCAAGCCATGTTTTGAATGTATCGGCACTTTGGCGGTCTTTTTCCCACGGCTTGCCTTGGAATGCGTCGTGGATGGTGTCAGGAATATTGACAAATGCGGTCTGGCGGAATTCGGGCCATCTGAGATCGGTACTGTTAGTAATATTGATCTGATAGCCCTGATGTTGCAATGCATCAAAAAGCAGTGAGCCTTTTTGCTCATTTAAAAACGAGAACCAGTAGGTGGCATTGAGCCCGTAAAAGAGCGAGAAGAGTCCAAAACGAGTGGTATTGCCGCCACTGTAGTGGTGTTGAAACAGGAGTGATTCTTGTGCGAAACGATAGATGGCGGGCATGATGTCGGGGCTGATCATATCGGCGCGCGTCGCATCGGAACCAAAAATGAAGATGTGTGGCAGTGAGGACATGGTAGTGTATTGCAAAGGCTGAAGTGGGTACTGCAGTGAAGAGTCCTGTGCCAAAGTGGGGAGTTTGGGCGGCGGTACATAACCAAAATAACGTTTGGCAAGACGGTTAAACGTCAGAGGCAGATAGAAGGGAATGACACGCGCTTTTTGTACAAGAGCCGTATGATTTTGAAGCGAAGCGGTTCCAAATGTGACTTTTTCACCAATGACAATCAGTGCCAGTGGCAGTACCAAAAAAAGTCGGCTGCGACGATTCAGACGCTCGGCATCGGTAGTGGTGATCTGTCGAATTTTGCGCAATAATTTCCATTCTATACCAATGAGCACGGCAAGAGCCACCCCCATAGCGAGCATCGGCATGGCTCCAATATGGACACTCTCTTGTGCCGCGGGAGAGAAAATAAGGTTGAGTACCATGGGATTGATGTGCATTTTGTAGAGTCGAAAAATGAAGAAGTCGGTTACAATGAGAACGTTCAGAGCAACAATAATAATAGCAGCGAGGTACAGACTGCTGCGTTTCAAGTAGATAAAAGGAAACAGTATGATGGCTAAGAACAGGTAGATTAGTGTAATACTTGAGAGTGATGCCCCC
Organism: Helicobacteraceae bacterium; assembly: GCA_027057185.1. Lineage (GTDB taxonomy): Bacteria > Campylobacterota > Campylobacteria > Campylobacterales > Sulfurimonadaceae > QNZR01. Next base: position 6,084 of record JALUJE010000182.1, read on the forward strand.
AAGGTGAACAGAAAGCTTCCCGTCGTATAGCTGGGATTGAGTGTCATAAAAAACAGGTAGAGCAGGGCACTGACGAGTAGGTTGACTTTTAAAAAGAGCCATAGTGTTGGGGGTGTGACAGAGGGTTGAGGCAAAAGATGTTTCATTTGGATATTGTAGTGACTCCTTCTAAAAAAAATGATAAAATGGCACGAAACTTCTACACAAGGTACGGTATGAAGATTGCCATTGTCAAACTGAGTGCTATGGGTGACATTGTTCATGCCGCCATTGTATTGCAATTTATAAAACGACATTACCCCGATGCCCGCATAGACTGGATATGTGAACAGGCTTTTGCCGGAGTTCTGGAGGACAATGACGATATTGACACCATTCATACCGTGTCGATTAAAGCCCTTAAAAAGCACAAACGCATCTCTGAACTTTTGGCATTAATACGTAGGCTTCGACAGTTGGGGCCGTATGACTACATCATAGATATGCAGGGCTTGCTAAAGTCAGCTATTGTAGCGCGACTCATAGGAAAACCTACTTATGGTTTTGACAAGAACAGTACAAGAGAATCAATAGCCTCTTTTTTGTATAGCAAGGCATTTGCAATTGCCTACGATGCCAACACGATTGATCGCAATATACATGTAGTGGCTTCGGCGCTTCATTTTAGTGTGAGTCATGACGCGGCACTGGCAAAGGCACCGTTTCTCTTTTTTCATGAGGAACCCTTTGTATTTGAACGGTATTTGGGTGCGATGAATGTCGTGTTTATTATTGGTTCGACGTGGGAGAGTCGCAATTATCCTAAAGAGTTGTTTGCTAAAGTTGCCAATGCTTTACATGTAAAATATCCTGACATACGGGTACTCATTGCCTGGGGTGCTCAAGAGGAGCAGACGCGTGGTGAATGGATTGCGGCACATTCTGAATGTGTGACACTACTGCCTGCGTTGCGTCTTAATGCGCTCAAAGCCCTCATTGCCAAATGTGACCTACTCATTGGCAACGATACCGGGCCCACACATATGGCATGGGCAATGAATCGCCCCAGTATTACCCTGTTTGGACCTACTCCCGTCTCTCGTGTACAAGAAACGTCTATTAACAAAGTGTTGAAATCGCCTTCAGTGGTAGACCCTTATAGGCTCGATAAAGAAGATTTCTCCATTGAAGAGATTACCCCCGAGTCGGTGGTTGGCTTAGCAGAGACGTTGTTAGAGACGCAACATTAAGATTTTTCTTCTTTTTTCTTTTTGGTTTTGGAAAAGCCTGCTCCCTTTTTTGTTTTAGCCTGTAACTCCAGACTTTCGATGAGGTGTCGATAGTCATGACCCGCTTTGTGTAACGTGGCAAAGCAGGTGGCAATAACGGCAATGGCGTTGGGAACTTCGCCTTTTTTCTTGTAGGACTGTATGTTTTTGTCACTGACTTTAATGAGCTTGCTGAATTTTGGCAATGTAATTTCAGCATCGAGCAATACTTTTTTAAAATCTATAAATGTCATGGACACCATTGTAACAGAGTATCTATAAAATATTACTAAACACCATAAATCTCTTGACTTTCTTTCTCGAAATGAAAGCTTTGACGTAGTAACGGAACGTTCGTACCCAATTCATCAAAGAAATCATCCTAAAAATATTTATTGTCAAGGCTGATTTAATAGTATTATTGTAAGATATTGTTAAATTAATATTCTTAGGAACCCTTGTGTGGTATCGATTTTTACAATTTATGGACGCTGTACCCTTTAACGTAGCTATGACACTAGGTGTTCACATTTCAGTAATTGTTATTCCTCTTTTTGGTGCTGTGGCACTTATGAGAAATTAGGGGCTTTAGATTTTTTCAAGATTTTTTCTTTTGCTTTTATTTCCAATTCTTGCTTTCTCTGGATCAATTGAATTTACTATTAGGGATGCTGAAGTGGAAGTTCCGTATTTAAATTGTTATCAGCATCCTACCCCTGTTCACATTGAGTCTGATATATCATTTCGTCCTTCAGGTTGCCCTAGAAATCTTCCGTCAGGTTTTATAAATATTCGTTATTATAAAGTGCACGATGTTCAATATTCATTGGTTTCTAATAGTTGTGTGCTTGATGGTCTTGAATTGAAAGGTTTACAAATTTATTCGGAACATAAAGTTTTAAAAGGTATTTGCGAAATAAAATGTAATATTGAAATTCCCGCTGATTATCTCCCCACCGGTCAACAGTGCGATACCGCCGTGCCCTCTGGTTTTTTAGAACCCTCTGTTTGTGGTTGTGCAGATGATACAGGTAAATCTTTACAATATGCAAAGCCTGACCCCGATTATGTTCCGCCCAAAGAAGAGCCAGCAACCCCTGACGACTGTCACTCTGAAGTTGGTTCCTACGTCATTCCAAAAACTCGTGCGTTTCATGAAGACATTGCCATTGCCGGAACAACTCTTAGTCTGCACTACAGCAGTAACTACACCTCAGGGTTTTTAGGAGCTGATGGTAACAGTTCAGGGCTTCTTGCTTTAGGGTGGGATATTTCAGTGCACCATCGTCTTTTTGGAAGTGCGGTGCATAAGGGTGATGGAACAGTCCTTAAAAACTTACTATTTACTCATGGAGTTGATGGAAACAGTGCTGTAGAAAAGTCTCTGCGCTATCACTTTAATGCTAAGCATTTACATGTAAAAACAAGTAATGTCCTTACAAATGCTGTAGTGTACACCTTTACTTATGATGATGCCAAAAAACTTACACGCATTACTGATGGTAACGGAAATATTCTTTGGCTCTATTATAACGCCCAAGGTCATGTTGAGTTACTTGAAACGGATGCCTATCAGCGTACAACTTTGAGTGTTGATGCTAACACTACCCTACAGAGTGTTACTTATGAAGATGGTGCTGCTTATGAGTTTCGTTATGATGCCAATGCCTTAATGCTGCAAGAGAGAGAACCTAAAGGAAATCTCTTTACGCACCTTTTTGATAGCAGTGGGCGCATTACCCAAGTCCACGATGATGAAGGTGGCATTTACGCTTATGAGACCTCACACTCTTTAAACTATGATGAGAGCATCATTCATTATCCTCAAAGCGAGTCGGTTATCTACCGTAACTATCTTCTTGAG
>JALUJE010000183.1 GCA_027057185.1 Helicobacteraceae bacterium
AGTTGATACGCTGCGTTTGTAATGCTCCGTCCCAAGCATCACTATTTCCCCCTTTTAGTGGTGCTTGGGACCTTGAAAATAGATGTAAATTAAACCAAACTTTAACTTTCTTGACAACACTCACTTTTAGCTAATAATTATTATCTTTTAGATACACTTCCCATTATGACATTTAAATCACTCATCATGTCACTGTTACTTAGTGCCTTTGTCTCTATAGCGTTTCACGACTATCTTGTCGGCTATTACCATGGTGATACTCAGATTGAGAACGCATTATCTCATATGTCAGAACAACCCCTATGCACCGCCTCAACGGTTCATGAAATCATTCATCACAGCATGGTATTTTGTGCTACCGAAACTTCGGTCATGCCATCGACTCCCATGAGGCACCTGCCCTATTTTACCAAGCCATCACAACGGCTTCAATCCTTACAGAAAAGTATTGATCGACCTCCAATAGCCTAATCTCTTTTTTCAATTTTATTATTTTTAACCATATTCACATTAAAAGAGATCCCTATGAAAACCCTATTACTGATCTTGACACTCTGTGCATCAAGCTATGCATCGTCTATCAACATCAACCAATTGTTACAAAATGTCCAGGAAAATCATCCGAGTTTTAAAGCATCCAAAGAGGCCATTGAAGCACAGCATCTTCAACATGAAGCAGCCTTTAGTACTGCACCACTCTCCTTTTTAGGTTCACTTGCCAATGCGACCCCAGCAGACGGCGACGATACCATTGAGTACTCTCTTGGTATTGAAAAAGAGTTTCGTCTTGGCAAACAAGCTTATTACACTTCACAAATGGGACACTACGAGCATAAAGCTATGGAAATCGCAGCCAAACGCCGTCTGTTACTACTACAAAATCGTCTCAAGCAGGCGTACCATACCAGTTGTATCGAAAAAGAGAGTCTTACCGGCTATACGAAACTTCTGGAGCAGTTTGAACGCATTTACGCCAAAAAACTCAAAGCCTTTAATTATGGTGAAGTGTCCAAAAAAGAGCTCTTGCAACTTCGTCTTGAAAAGGAGCGTCTGAGTGAAAAAATCCATGCACTCACGGCCAATGAGACTAAAAATCGCCTCTATATTCTTGCCTTGGCACAACTCGATGACAATACTGAGCTCTCTTGTTATGATCTACTTCCGATACAACCTTTTTCCTCATCTCAAGAGCCATATTCCCTATCAAATACCATGTATAACAATCTCAATCTCAGTACCGACAGTGCTTTGAAACGGTATAAGGGAAACGTTAACTCCATGAGTGTTGCTCTTCATTATGACAACGAAATCGATACACAACGCATTGGCGTCGATATCTCCATTCCACTCATGTTCACCTCCAAAAAGTATGAGAAAATGCGTTTAAGCTCATTGCATGAAAAGCAGAAGCTTCACTACGAAAAAGAATCACTTTATCTCGATAAACATGCCAAATCATTAGCATTAAAAACTAAACTGGCAACATTGTACCGACAATATAAAAGCATCAATTCTCGAATGCAGACCTATCAACATGAACTCATACCGCTCATCGAAAAAAGCTACCGTCTCAATGAAAGTTCACTGATTGAATATCTCCTCTCTTATGCCAACTTCAATACCATCACTGAAGAGCGTAACCAGATCAAAAAAAATTACTACAACACCCTGTTTGAACTCTACAGCGTGTTGGAAATCAAGGAATAACCCATGAAAAAAGTCATATTACTCATCAGTACCGTACTCTCCCTTTATGCTTCCGATATTATAGTGTCGGCGGCACAGGAGCGCGATTGGCATATTCAAACGCAAGAGCTTAACAGCACAACAATCACCCCCAAAGCAACACTCTATGTAGAAGTTGTTACACCACCGAAACAACTCAAGACACTCTCACTCCCTATAGAAGTGACCATTAGTGATTTACATGTAAATTTATATGATCATGTCAAACAGGGCGATGCTCTGGTCAGTGTTAGCTCCGTATCATGGATTAAAATACAAAAAGATGCTATTGCTTCTAGTATTGACTACACGCACACTATTGGGGTAAATGAGCGCAAGCAGATGCTCTGTCATGAACAGATTATTGCTAAAAAAGAGTGTATTGCCTCTAAAGCAACACTACAAGAAGCACAAAATCGACTCAAAGCCGCTAAAGAACTTCTGCATGCGTACGGTGCTTCCGATACACTGATTGCCTCCATTACGAAACGTTACAAAGTCTATCCGACACTCACGCTTCATAGCCGTGTCAGTGGCCGCATTATTGCATTGCACACCGACATTGGCAGTAGTATTGAAGCATTCCGCCCTATTGCCACCATTCAGCAAGAAGGAGATCTTTGGATCGAAGGAGCACTCAGTACTCAACATGCCGCACTACTTAAACAGGATGAAGCTGTAATTCTGCAAATAGGTACCAAGAAATTTTCCTCCAGAGTTCTCAATATTGCACCGTATATCAATACCAAAAATCAGACACAAAATGTGCGTTTCTCCATTGCAAAAGGGACAAACTTGCTACCGGGATTACGAACCTCTGCAATACTCTATTTACATGTAAATTCTGTAAAAATTCCTAAGAAAGCGCTTATTAAAGATGGAAAGAACAACATTGTATTTGTAAAAACAACTCAAGGTTACCGTAGTGTGGCAGTGACTATTGTGTCACAAGAAGGTGAACACTACTACCTAAAGCCCCAATCAGAACTGGAACGACCCGTTGCCGTTAATTCTGTTCTTATATTAAAAAATATGATGGATGGAAACAATGAATAAAATTATTGAATTTTCCCTCTCTCAGAGGCTCTTTGTCTCGCTCCTTGCCCTTGCTATTTTAGGCTTTGGGGTCAAGTCTTACCACAATTTACCCATTGATGCCTTTCCGGATATCTCACCGACACAGGTCAAAATTATTATGAAGTCAAGCGGTATGACACCCAATGAGATTGAATCTCGTATCACCACGCCCATTGAGATGAAAATGGTAGGTATTCCCCATCAAACCATCATGCGGTCCATTTCCAAGTACGGTCTATGCGATATTACCATTGACTTTCAAGACGGTACCGATATCTACTGGGCACGCCAACAAGTTGGTGAACGACTCAATGATATCCTCAAAGAACTGCCTGAAAATACCCGGGGAGGACTCGCCCCTATCAGCACGCCACTGAGCGATATTTTAATGTTTACCATTGAATCTGACACCCTGAGCCTCACCGAAAAACGGACGCTACTAGATTGGGTTATTTCACCAAAAATTCGTTCTATCAGTGGTGTTGCCGAACTGAATGCATTGGGCGGTATGGTCAAAACCTATGAAGTTGCACCCAACCTTGAGGCAATGCGAACCTACGGCATTACTCTCACGCAACTGTTTGATGCTCTTAAACAAAACAATCTTAACGACGGTGCCGGCCGAGTCACCCGTGGTGTCGAGAGCATTCTCGTGCGCAGCGTCGGTCGTATTACGAGTCTTGATGATATTAAAAAAATCTCGGTTGCCTTTATTGACAACAAAAATATCCGTATTTCCGATATTGCCACCGTGGCATACGGTCATCTTACCCGTGCCGGCTTTGTCACCAAAGATGGACGCTCTGAAGGGGTTCAAGGATTGGTTTTAGGACTTAAAGGTGTCAATACCACTCAGGTACTCGATGCCGTAAAATCAGAACTGCATGCTCTTGAAAAAGTCTTGCCTAAAGGGACTAGCATCAATATTTTTTATGACCGCTCCACATTAGTTGACCATGCGACCGATACTGTTAAAAAAGCCCTTCTTGAAGCCGTGATTTTAATTGTGATTGTGCTACTGCTAATGCTAGGAAATTTTGCCTCGGCCTTTAGTGTGGCTCTTATTTTACCGTTTGCTCTACTGATGAGCTTTATGGCAATGGAATATTTCGGACTCAGTGCCAATCTCATGAGTCTAGGAGGTCTTGCCATTGCGGTGGGTATTCTCGTTGATTCCGCCGTGGTCATGGTCGAACACATTACCGCCGAACTGGGTGAACAACAGAACAAAAAACGCAACAAAATCACCATTATCTACAATGCCGCGATTGAGATGGCACCTTCCATTATCACCGGTGTGCTCATTATCATTATTGTCTTTATGCCACTACTTACGCTTGAGGGGCTGGAAGGAAAGCTCTTTAAACCGGTGGCATTGAGTATTGTCTTTGCGCTGTTTAGCTCGCTAATATTAGCTTTAACGCTAATTCCCGTCTTAAGCTCTTTTATTTTACAAAAACGTGAAGATAAAGAGTCCTTCCTCATCAAAGTGTTATTGCGGCTTTATGAACCAAGTCTTACCTGGTCATTGCGACATACGAAAACAGTCTTTATCTTCGTCATCGTCTTATTTATGATCGCACTCTACACCGCTACTAAAACCGGCAAAACATTTATGCCGACGATGGACGAAGGCAGTATTATTATCGGAGTGGAAATGCTTCCTTCCATTGGACTTGATGAGAGTCGCGAGCTCAATCTCAAACTTCAGAAAACGCTACTTGAAAGTGTGCCCGAAATCGTCTCAATCATTGCACGTACCGGCAGTGATGAACTCGGACTTGACCCTATGAGTCTTAACGATACCGATACTTTTCTGGTTCTTAAACCAAAAAATGAGTGGCGCCAACCCTCAAAAGAAGCCCTTCTTGATGACATTCGTCATGTTTTAGACACCCTCAACGGTGTCGAATACAGTTTTACCCAACCCATCGAGATGCGCGTTTCCGAGATGCTCACAGGAGTTCGCGGTGATCTTGCCGTCGATATTTTTGGACATGATAATGATGAGCTTGAACGTATTGCACTAAAAATTAAAGATGTTTTAGAACAGACTCCAGGCAGTAGTGATGTCTACAAAAAAGCCAATGAGGGAGTAGCCTATTTTGAACTGGAGTTCAACCAAGAAAATATGGGCTATTACGGTATCACTCAGCAAGAGATCAGTACCTACCTCAAGACTCTGGTTACCGGTGTGTCGGTCGGCATTGTCACCGAAGGAATGATTCGTGTCGATCTCATTGTCAAAGGAGATAAAAACCTGCAACGTTCTCTTGAAAACCTTGAAGCATTGCAATATATTCTTCCTGATGGTAGCAGTGTTGCCCTCTCAAACTTTATGACGTTTCATCATAACAGTGGACCGGTACAAATTGAACATGAAAACGGCTATAGAAAAAGTGTTGTCCAGAGTAACGTTCAAGGACGCGATCTTGTCAGTTTTGTTGAAGAAGCCAAAGAGCGCATTGCCAAAGAAGTGACATTACCGGCAGGATACTCCCTCGCTTACGGTGGTGAGTTTGAAAACCAACAACGTGCCTCGGCTAAACTCATGCTCATTATTCCTATTGCCCTCTTTTTAGTCTTTATTTTACTCTTTGTCTCGTTTAAGTCACTCCCTCAAGCGGTTTTGGTACTGGTTAATGTTCCACTAGCACTAATTGGCGGCTTTATTGGTCTTTATCTTAGCGGCGAGTATCTTTCCGTGCCTGCCTCTGTAGGCTTTATTGCATTATTGGGAATTGCCGTACTCAACGGGGTTGTTTTGGTCAACTATTTTAACTTTTTGCTACTCAAAGGCTATGACCTAAAAGATGCCGTCATAACCGGCTCTATTAAACGTTTTCGTCCTGTACTCATGACGGCTTCCATTGCCGCACTGGGTCTGTTACCTCTGATGTTTGCCGATGGTCCGGGTTCTGAAATTCAACGTCCCTTAGCAATTGTCGTTATTAACGGGCTCATCAGTTCTACCCTACTCACCTTGGTGATTCTGCCGATTCTGTATCTTATGATGATGCGTCATCACCACAATACAACAGAATCATCGTAAACTACGCATTTTCCTCGTTCACGCGGGGAGGCACCCCTTTCATACACTATTTTAAGATATAATTGCATTATTTAAGCGGGAGTATTGTATGTATGCACTAATGATCTCAATAGTAACACTTTTTTTATGCTATAACACGCTCAACGCCACCGAGAAGGGGACGACCATTTATCATGCATCTAATACCATTGAAGGTACCCTGCTTTACAGAGAACGGATGATATTGCCTGCGGGATCATCTGTTGTCATCACATTAGAAGATCTGCCCTATACGGATACCCCCTCAACCATTATTGCCACCAAAACATTTAACGCACCCAAAGCATCACCTATTGCCTTTAGCCTGACATACGATCGGAACGCTATCGAACCGGGTCGTCGTTATACGCTCCAAGCAGTGGTAGTGCACAAAGGCAACACCCTTTTTCACAGTGTTAGTCATGAGGACCCCTTTCATACACCACTGACCATACTTCTGAAACGATCCTCACAAAAGCAGCAGAAGCCTCATATTGCTGACATTCACTGGAAACTCCTTCGTATTGAGAATGTCGCTATTGCTTCATCTGAAAAACTCCAAGATCCCAATTTTATTTTAAAAAAAGGAAATACTGTCCTTGGATTTACCGGTTGCAACCGTTTTGTGGGAACCTATACGTTACAAGATGAGCACATCCGTTTTTCACAGATCAGTGCAACCCCAATGCAATGCAGTAAGACCATGGAGACCGAGCAAGCCTTTAAACATGTCCTGCAGCAGGCACGTCACTACAGAGTCCGGGATAATATTTTGGAACTTTTTGACGATACTAACGTTATTGCAAGCTTTCGAGCGGTACATTTTTAGGAATAGGATATAACAACAGCATGGTTCGTAAAGTATTTAAAAAAACCAGTAAATCCAGTAAACTCGATGCCTTAATAGAAAAATATCATATTCCCAAAGAGTTTCTCTCCATTAATCGAAAAACAGTTTCCAGAGCAGTAGCAATCGGCGCATTTGTAGCGGTTATTCCCATGCCCATGCAGATGCTGCTCATTGTATTTTTACTACCGATTTTCCGGTTTAATGCGCCCATTGGTCTGTTTATGGTGTGGCTTTCCAACCCACTGACCATGCCTTTTATGTACTACATTGAATACATTACAGGCAACATACTGCTCATGCGTAACAGCGCTTTGGATGTTGAGATGTCACTGGAATGGTTCCAGCAAAATATGGGAAATATTGTCATTCCCCTCTATGTCGGCACCTTTTTTTACGCCATACTGCTCTCTACCTTTCTCTACATTCTCATTAATTATCTCTGGATCAAATCGGTTCACAATGAAAAGAAAAAGAAACGCTCACATAAAAAAAAGCACTAAAACCCCCTGTGCTTATTCACAGTAATCCGCTAAAAGTCCCGCTTTAAGCTCCAAATAATGTGCCTCTGTGAGCAGACGCTTCACAATATGCAAACCAAAACAGATAGCAGTTCCAGGACCTCTTGATGTCATAATGTTGGCATCATAGACCACCTGATGGGCGTCACCCAAATAGTGTTTTCCTTCGATTTGCTCCTCAACTGAAGGATAACAGGTAAACTCTTTACGCAGTACTCCAGCAACATATAAAGCATACGGTGCCGCACAAATGGCACTAATATATTTCTTTTGGGAATCCATCGCTTTTAAGAGCTTCTGTACCGTCTCATTGGTGGCTAGAATATTGGTACCGCCCCAACCGCCCGGAAGCACAATCATGTCAATATCATCACTGCCAATCCCCTCAAGAGGTCGATCACAGACAATACGAATACCGTTAGCTCCTGTCACGGTCGCTTCGGCGTCAACGTGAGCCACAATCACTTCAATACCCGAACGTCTCACCACATCTATAATACTAATAGCTTCGATCTCTTCAAATCCCGTTGCCACAGGAACAACTATAGTCGGCATCATCACTCCTTCATATGGTTGTCATATTACTGACCGGAACGGACACGCTCTAACAGTGCCTCAAACCGTTCACTATGCTTTGACATTGTAACTCGTTTTCCATTTGTATCGCATTTATAATAGCCGTGAGAGTTATAACATTCCGACGCCTTCAAGTCGATTCGTTTATTAAGGGGCAGTACTTTTGAGCTGATATTATCTAATACTAAAGGAGGTTCTGTAGGCGCTTTTTCATACAGCAATACCATATGGTATGTACCGCTATAGCGTTCAATGACAGGTGAAAAAAAGAGTTTGTTCTCCCCAAATCCCAGTGCAATCAGCATAAAATATTTTAAAATCACATAATCTTCACAATCACCATAACCAATTGCAAGAAACTCTTTTGGCGTTTTCCAATACTCCTCTTTGTGATCAATAACGGCATCATATTGCGGCAAAAATGTGTTAATATATGCATTGACGCGCAGTAGTTGTTCCCTTTTTTCGAAGTGTTTAAATTCTCGTAATTTTCGATAAAATTCATCAATACGATTAATCGCAATACGAGAGTATTTTTTCTCAACCGTGACACGTTCCCCTTCAGAGAACTCAAAAGGGGTCTGTGCTCCTAATATCAAAGGAAAGATTGCTGCAAACAGAAGCACTGCAAAATACATGTAAATTTATTTTACCTTTTCGAGATACTCCGCATCGACCGTATTGACTTTAATATTGTCTCCTTCTAAAATATGGTATGGCACTTGAATGGTCACACCGGTCTCAATCACTGCCGGTTTTTTAGAACCGCTTGCCGTGTCTCCCTTATCTTTAGGACCTGTTTCCGTTACAATAAACTCCATAACAGCCGGAACTTCCACCGAAATTGCTTCCCCTTTATAAAAAATCATATCGACATTGGTACCGTCTTTAAGCCATTTCATCGCCTCTTCACACTGCTCATATACCAAACCAAGCTGATCGTACGTATCATTATCCATAAACTGAAGCATTTCGCCGTCGTCATAAAGATACTGCATAGTCTTGTAATCAAGTACCGGTACTTCAAACTTATCTCCGGCATGAATGGTCTTCTCAATCACTTTTCCATTTAAAAAGCTTTTGACTTTTGTACGAACAAATGCCGCTCCTTTTCCCGGTTTTACATGTTGAAATTCCACTACTTTATAAGGCACGCCCGAAATCTCCATTCGAACCCCTTTTTTAATATCACTCATTCCAATTGTTGCCATATTTTCCATACCTTTTCTAGTTTCAGTCGTGCCATTTTAGCCAAATCCATGCTCTTTTAAAAGAGTTACTTACCTTGAAATCATGACATTACAAAATTTAATAATAATTATATAAGTAACTTTTTTGTATAATCCACGTATTATTTTGTTT
>JALUJE010000184.1 GCA_027057185.1 Helicobacteraceae bacterium
TGCTTACAATATTCACAAAGAGGTCTCTGTCTCCACCTATATCGAAGATCACGTTATCGTCGGAGCAACCCATATTCGCGGTGACGTCGATTTACAGAGTGCCGCTGATGCGGATCAATTTGCATTAATACAAAAAGCACAAGAATTACACCCAATGCCTTCACTGAAAATCCTCAGAAGTTATACCGGATACAGACGGTTTAGTTTTGATTATTTCCCATTTGTCGGACCGGTTGTAGATGAAGAAGCGACTTTAAAAGAATATCCCTACATACAAACCGGAGCCAAAGTGCCGATGGAGAAATATATCTACCGATCCAACCTTTACATCCACACCGCACTGGGTTCCCGCGGATTTGTGTTTGCCCCCTGGAATGCGGAGATCCTCGCCGATGCTATCTGTACACAAAAACCGATACAAAAGCAGCTTTTACCCGCACTGCGCTTTCAAAAATGGGCGCGCAAAACAAGATAACGCTTTTTACAAATCGTCAGATTTCCACCTGGCAATGGCGTAGCGTTTGAGCAACTCTTTACCTATCTCTTTCGCTTTTGCATTATCAATTGCCAGTTTGATCCCCTCTTTGTCTTCCAAAAGTGTAATCTTTCCTTTGGCATTCATGATTTTTTGGTAAAAGGTTTTAAAATCGGGAAATGTCTCACCGTTGACCTTTTCGATGACCCAGCGTCGAATACCGTAGTTTCCGACACTAAGACTCGATGCAAGCACTTTGAGTAAAATTACTACTTCTTTACGCTTTTGTGTAGGATACTGTGTGGAAAGATAGCGCAACTCCAGTACCCCGCCGCCGTACTGTACCAGTAAATTGCTCGTCAGTTTGGTAAAAACATATCCGCCGTAAATAAAATAGGTCGGCATTGTATCATACCGCATCGTTTTCACCAACAGCATGTCGTCAACCCTGTGTGTCAGCGGAAGCGACACTTTCTGCGCTTTGCCGTCACGAATAATATCAAACGTCACACTCTCACCCAGCTGGTGCAGATCCACATAATATTTCATCGAAGTATATTCATGATAGCGAAATTCGACCGTTCCGTCATTTTCTATTTTGTGCCCGTCAATAGCCGTAATAATATCGCCTTTTTTGAAGACATCTTTCGCCGTTGAGTTATACACCCAGTCAACCACCAACTCGCCCGTGACGTTATCATCGAGATGATAAAAAGTACGCAAAGTCGGGTTTTCCAGTTTTTCTATGGTCAAGCCGGTATGGGGAAATCCGTCGTATTTACCGTCTGCAATATCTTTGAGAAAATGTTCGATTATCATCGTAGGCACCAGATAGCCGATACTATGCGCACGGCTCATATTTTGCATCACGACACCGACAATCTTACCGTCACTAATTGCCGGACCGCCGCTGTTGCCGGGATTGATCGCCGCATCTACCTGAATTGCCAGAAATTTTTCATTGCTGTGCACGTAGCGATGATGCTCGATACGCGATACAATTCCCTGCGTAATACTCAATGTATTCCCGCCGGTAGGATAACCGAAAACGGCAATCTTCTGTTCTATTTTGGGCAGTTTCCCCAGCGTCAACGGTTTGATACCCTTGAAAAAGCTTTTATCTTTTACCGTTATCAACGCCAGATCAGCCTGATGCGAAACACTCAGTACTTTTGCCTCATACCGCTTCGTCTCACCGTAACGACGCACTTCGATAAATGTATGATTAGCGACGACGTGGGCATTGGTCAGTATCCGGTTTCCTGATATAACAGTCCCCGAACCTGTTACACGATACATAGAACTGTTCCACGGTCTGGTAAAATCAGGGCTTTTAGCAACGGTAAAAATCTTGACAATCGACTCTTTGAGCAATTCGTTTTGCGTCTGATTCACATCGAGAGGGCAATCTGCACCAAAAAGTGCTACTGTAAATAATAAAACAGAAAACAGTTTTCGAATCATCACTGTTCCTTTTCTTTCAGTTTAAAAATCACGGCAAACGGTTTGGGTTTTTTGATCTTTTTGACAACCTCTCTGGCAAGGAAAAGTTCCCTTGGACTGGAAAGTGTCAAAACTTTACCGTCATAAGTCACACTGACAGGGTCGAGATTTTTGTCACGTATGATCGCTTCGCTCAGACTCAAAATAAACGTCAGCCACTGCATCGTTTCACTGTCGGGTAAAAGCTTCTTATAGTTTTTGTAAATAGTGTTATCGACTTTTACTGTATGTGAGAAACGCAACAGAATGGCAATCAACAACTTTTGTTCATGAGAGAGTGCAAAGTTGAGATTTTCCAGCAAAAAGAAAAAGCTGTAATCACTGTTGGAGTAGATATTGAGTCGGTTAAAAATCAACACAAGCTTTGCCGCCCGTAAAAGCTCCTGTCTGTATTTTTCATCCGGATCAAACGTTTCATGAAGTGCCGCATATACCGCTGCGGCGATCCTCTGCGTGTGGTTGCAGTGTTTTGGCAGCAGAGCAAAACGATCCATCAAACTTTTGATACTGACATTGAAATTGTGCGGAAACCGATAGTTGGCATTTCGCAGAATATCATGAAGATAGACACCCTCACGCACACCCGCTTTACTGGTCAGCACTTTTTGGGTTTTTAACATTTTATTCAGCACATAAAAAATTGTACTTCCCTCGCGGATAGTATCGTAACGACTGGAAGAGATCGGAAAATCTTTTAACCCCAATACGGAGGATTTTGCCACTTTTTTGATGAACTTTTCATAGTCGTCATATGCATATTCAAAAGCGTGCAGGGTATCGATAGGATATTTTTGATCCCGCATAATCGCCTTTGAAAGCGCCCGTATCGTACCGCCGATACCGATCACCCTCTGTGACTTGAAATGCGCGGGTATTTCCAAAAAGATCTCTTCCACAAATGCGGACG
>JALUJE010000185.1 GCA_027057185.1 Helicobacteraceae bacterium
GGTTTCCGGATTACAGTTGTACATGATGGTCTCAATACCCATGTCTTTAAGGGCAAATGCTGCGTGAACACAGCAGTAATCAAACTCGATTCCCTGTCCAATACGGTTGGGACCACCACCGAGAATAAGGATTTTTTTCGTACTACTGACACGGGTTGTTTGTTTGGGAAGCTTTGTGATATTCGTGGTGGAGTAAAGGTAGGGAGTCAGTGCTTCAAATTCGGCGGCACACGTATCGACTTCATTGTATTCGAGTGAAATTCCCAGACGTTTCCGTGCGGTATAAACATCATTTTCACTTAGTTCAACATGGGAATTTTCGTTAATTATACGGGCAATATTTTTGTCAGAAAATCCATCGACTTTTACAGTACGTAGCTGTTGCTCATCATGTAGCAGATCAATATCAATACGTTTTTCTGTTTGAATAAGCTCTTCTATTTGGTAGAGAAACCATGGGTCAATGGCACACAGATCAAAAATGTCTTCGACACTCAGACCTCGTCGAAAGCCTTCTGCAACGTAGAGCATACGCTCGGCATTGGCGCGGCGAATTTCATGTTTGATAAATTCGAGATCGGCATCAATAGGATCGAAACCACAAAGGCCGGTCTCTAAAGAGCAGAGTGCTTTTTGTATGGATTCTTTAAAAGTCCGTCCAATCGCCATGACTTCGCCCACAGATTTCATACTGGTAGAGAGGGTACTTTCGGCTTCAGGAAATTTTTCAAAAGTAAAGCGCGGTAGTTTGGTGACAATATAGTCAATTACCGGTTCAAAACTTGCTGCGGTTGCGGTAATATCATTGGTGATTTCATCCAGAGTAAACCCTACGGCTAACAAGGTGGCTACTTTGGCGATAGGATACCCTGTTGCTTTGGATGCCAGAGCCGACGAACGAGATACCCGTGGGTTCATCTCAATGACAATCATGCGTCCTGTTCTCGGGTTAACGGAAAACTGTACATTTGATCCACCTGTATCTACACCAATCTCACGTAAGATATCGAATGAGGCATCCCGCATGCGCTGGTACTCTTTATCGGTAAGGGTGAGTGCCGGAGCAACGGTAATGGAATCTCCCGTATGCACCCCCATTGGATCAAAATTTTCAATGGAACAGACAATAATGCAGTTGTCGGCACGGTCACGAATCACCGCCATCTCGTACTCTTTCCATCCTAAGAGGGACTCTTCAATGAGAATTTCGCTTACCGGACTCTCATCCAGACCCCGTTGCGCCAACTGTTTGAATTCGTCAACATTGTAGGCTACGCCGCTTCCGCCTCCAGCAAGGGTAAACGAAGCACGAATAATGAGCGGAAATCCGATCTCCTCGGCAGCACTGAGCGCTTCGTCGATGTTGTAGGCGTAACGGGAGTGGGGCAGATCCATGCCCAGTGTCATCATTGCCTCTTTAAATGCCTGACGGTCTTCTCCTTTTTTGATTGCTTCAGGATTGGCTCCTAAAAACTCCACTCCTTCGAGCATCCCCTTTTCATGCATGCTCATGGCAACATTGAGTGCTGTCTGCCCTCCCATCGTAGGGAGTACGGCATCGACATTCTCCTTCTCAATGATCTGGGCAATAATCTCTTCTTTGATAGGTTCAATATAGGTTCTATCGGCAAATTCGGGATCGGTCATAATGGTGGCGGGATTGGAGTTAATGAGTACCACGCGATACCCCAGCTCTTTAAGTGTTTTGACCGCTTGAGTTCCCGAATAGTCAAATTCACAGGCCTGACCAATGACAATGGGTCCGGAACCTATGAGTAATATCGTCTTGATATCGTCACGTTTTGGCATACTCACCCTTAGATATTTAAAATTTGGCTATTATAGGTAAAATGCACTTAAAAGTGGTTTATGATGCGGTTATCGTACCTGGGTGATGACATGAAAAAATCCAATATCGCTCTCTTGATAATAGGGTAGAACTACAGCATTTTGGTACCCTTGAGATTGACTGATTTCCGTAACCCTACCGACTAAAATATTACTAAAAAATAGGTTGTCAAGACCAGAGGTAACGACCTCGTCACCCACATTAATCGGCATCCATGACGGAATGAACTCAATAAGCATGTTTTGCTGTTTGCGTCCATGAATAATGCCGGGAGCTTTCTTTTTGCCAATGTAAACGGCATACGAGCATTTTGGATCGTTGTTTAACAATGCAAGAGGCTGATTGTTTTTTGAGATGACAATGCCGGCAACACGCTCTTTGTGCACCAGACCATAAATTTTTGAGCGGTTAAAGTCATCCATATGGAGCCATACTTTGTTCATGTCACCTAAGGTGGCATACGAGAGGCCTTGGACCAGAGTCAGGTCGGGATGGGAAGAAAATGTGGCGTTGTTTTCCTGGTAGAGTCGATTGAGCTCACTGGCAATCTGATGGGAAATAAGATGATTTTTTTCATACATTTTGAGCTGTTCTTGCAGTTCTTCTAAATGTTCTTGCTGATAAAAATGTTGATTGATGGCATCGCTTATGTGCGCAATCGAGGTATGATAGAACTGCTTGATATGGTTTAGTGGAGCAATAACGGAATTTTGTATCAGGGTGCTGTTATTGAGTGCAAACGCAACCAACAGTGCAAAGATGAGTAAAAAGCCAACAAGCTTTTTATTCATCTTCAAAAAGTTCTTGAAGGAGGTCGATCTCTTCTAGAGCTTTTCCTGTTCCAAGTGCAACGGCTAAAAGAGGCTCTTCAGCAACATATACGGGTATTTTAATTAAGTCGGAAAGGTACTTGTCCAGACCGCGAATTAGGGCTCCGCCACCGGTGAGAATAATACCGTTGTTGACAATGTCACCGGCTAAATCCGGCGGCATTTTCTCCAAGACCTCTTTGAGCGCTTCTCCAAT
>JALUJE010000186.1:0-1957 GCA_027057185.1 Helicobacteraceae bacterium
ATACTGAAGAGGTATAGAGAATGAAACAGTTTCTACGTAAGAGTTCTATGGCAATTGCAACCGCAAGTCTACTTTGTGTCACTACTACACTGTCTGGCGTTGAGGTTGACCACAGTCATCACGAACCGCACTGGGGCTATGAC
This sequence comes from Helicobacteraceae bacterium, assembly GCA_027057185.1. Classification (GTDB taxonomy): domain Bacteria; phylum Campylobacterota; class Campylobacteria; order Campylobacterales; family Sulfurimonadaceae; genus QNZR01. Next base: position 144 of record JALUJE010000186.1, read on the forward strand.
GGCACCACCGGACCCGAAAAATGGGGAAAAATCAAATCGGACTTTGAGCGCTGTGATAATGGTGAGCGTCAGTCACCCATTGACATTGCAACGGACAAAGCGGCCAAAGCGGCGGTAGTCGATGGGGTTTTTGTCAGCTACACCAATGCACCTTTAAATATTGTTAACAACGGACATACGATTCAGGTAAATAGTGACGGTAAATCAACGGCATTGCTTGACGGTAAAGAATTTACTCTTGTTCAGTTTCATTTTCATGAAGGCAGTGAGCATACGATTGACGGTAAGCGCTATCCGATGGAGGTACATTTGGTGCATCAAAGCGAAGTGGGTGAGCTTGCGGTTATCGGAGTCTTTATAGACATTGGTAAGCCAAATCCGTTCTTAAAGAAAGTGTTTGACAATATGCCGCTAAAAGAGGGTGATCGAAAAGTAAGTGATACGATTACGTTAAATGCCAAAGATCTGTTACCGACAGATAAAGGATTTTATCACTATCTGGGTTCATTAACGACGCCACCGTGTACGCAAATTGTAGAATGGTATGTGATGAAAGAACCCATTACCATTTCAAAGGAGCAGCATGAGCAGTTTCGTAAACTCTACACAAATACCTATCGTCCGACCCAAGAATTAGGAACACGTAAGGTACTTCATAAGTAACACTATTCCTACGAAATTATCGCCTTTTTTTTGAGGCGGTGTGCCACTGCCTTTTAAATATTTCGCTATAATACCGCCAATTTTACACTATAGGTTTTGTTATGATAATAACCGCAACGCACGAGACAACATTTCAAGAACAGTTTCATACGCTTTTAGAACGTGGCAAGATGGATATAGAACAGGTTCGCGGTACCGTCGAGACCATCATCAATGAGATAAAACATGATAAAAACAGTGCCCTTAAAGCGCATGTTTCCAAGTTTGACAACTGGACGCCCAAAGACGACCGTGATCTTAAGATTGATCCCGCACTCATGCAGAGGGCATATGAACAGCTTGATGAAACGCTTAAAGCTTCGTTGCATCTGGCATATGATCGTATTAAAGCCTATCACGAAAAACAGCTTCCAAAAAGCTGGTTCGATACTGAATCCAATGGGACGATTTTAGGGCAAAAAGTCACTGCAGTAGATTCTGCCGGGCTCTACATTCCAGGCGGTAAAGCGGCGTATCCGAGCTCTTTGCTTATGAATGTCATCCCTGCTCAGGTTGCCGGAGTGAAAAAGATTGTCATATGTACACCGACTCCTGAAAATGAGCCCAATGTCTTGCTACTGGCAGCGTGTTATCTGTGTGGCGTGAACGAGGTCTATAAGGTTGGCGGTGCCAGTGCCATAGCTGCCATGGCGTATGGAACACAGAGCATTCCCAAAGTTGATGTCATTACCGGACCAGGAAATATTTTTGTTGCTACGGCAAAAAAGATGGTATTTGGTGAGGTCAATATTGACATGATCGCTGGACCAAGTGAGATCGGTATCTTAGCCGATGAATTTGCCAATGCTAACCATATTGCCATAGACTTACTCTCACAGGCGGAGCATGACGAGATGGCAAGTTCCATTCTCATTACCCCCTCCGAACGTATTGCGACGCAGACACAGCATGAAATTGACACGTGGTTGCAAAAACTGCCTCGTCACGAGATTGCACGCCGCTCTATTGAAGAGCGCGGCGCTATTATTGTTACTAAAGACATGGCAGAAGCAATAGACCTGATGAACGCCATTGCACCCGAGCATCTGGAGGTGATGACACAAAATCCGTGGGAACTGCTACCTGAGATTCGGCATGCCGGAGCCATCTTT
>JALUJE010000186.1:1967-2855 GCA_027057185.1 Helicobacteraceae bacterium
TTATGTTGCCGGTCCCAATCATACCCTGCCCACAGGAGGTACGGCAAAGTTCTATTCGCCACTGGGTGTGGAGAACTTTATGAAAAAATCGTCTATTATTGCTTTCTCGTCACAGGCTATTAATGAGATTGGCGAGGCGTGTGCTCTGATTGCTCACACAGAGGGCTTGAGTGCACATGAACAGTCTGTTAGAGTACGACTTACTTAGAGACTACTTCATGGCGAGGCGGCGTTTGTTGTAGCCCTCTTTGATCTTTTGGGCAAGTTGATGCACTGCCATGGCATAGTAAGAGCTGTGGTTATAGCGTGTAATAACATAAAAGTTTTTTGTACCGTACCACAGTTCGTCATAGTTCACCCGTTCGAGTTTAATGAGACTGACTTTATCGTTGTAATTAAAGTTTTTGTCTTTCGGGTAGATGTCTTTTAGATGGTTTCGGGAATATTTGTGAAGATACCCCGTTTTTAGCTTGTTGAAGCGTTGCCCTTTGTAAGAGACCCGTGTCGCGACGGGAACCCCCTTTTTCCAACCGCTTTGTTTAAAATAGTTGGCAATACTGCCAATAGCATCTTCGGGTTCAGAGATGCGTACTTTGCCGTCGTTGTTGAAGTCAACACCCAGTTTTTCAAAATTACTCGGCATAAACTGTCCCAAACCGATGGCTCCGGCGTATGAGCCTTTAAGTTCCCTGGGATTGAGGGCTTCGCGTTTGGTCATCTTTAAAAATTCTCGTAACTCTTTAGTGAAAAATTCGTTACGGCGGTTCTCTTCAAATGCCAGGGTGCACAGGGTGTCAAAAACCGGGTGTTTTCCGGTGTAGGCGCCATAGTAGCTCTCCACACCGATGATCGCTGTAATATACTCGGCTGGAATACCGTACTGTTTAT
>JALUJE010000187.1 GCA_027057185.1 Helicobacteraceae bacterium
CAGATATTCTGCTTCATGTTCTACCTCAACCTTGCCGATGGCGGTAAACAGGCGGGAAATATCTTTAAATGACTCCTCTTTGGCAATTTGTGCAAAATTTGGATACATCTCTTCGTGCTCATAGCGCTCACCGTCTGCGGCATAGATAAGGTTTTTTTGAGTTGAATCAAGCTCAACACCGTGAACCAGTTTGTTGTAAGCCTTAAATTCTGCCATGGCATGGTATTTTTCATTGTCAGCAGCTTCTTGAAAAAATCGTGCTATACGGTGCAGCCCTTCACCCTGTGCCACTTCGGCAAAAAATTCATATTTGTTACGTGCTTGAGACTCCCCGGCAAAAGCCTTCATTAAATTGACGGCAGTAAGATCAGACGTGATACACTCCATCGCCTCATTACAACAAGTTAAAATCCCACCACCGACGGTTTGTAATTCAACTTCATTTCCGCATACTTTACATTTATAAGTTTCATATTCTCGCATTGTTTATTCCTAAAATTAAATTATAAAGGATAATTTTTTTCCTTTGTGAATGATATTGTAGTAAAATCTTTCTTAAAAGAAAATAATTATTATTTAGAGAGCAGTGATATCTGCCTTTTTGTTAAAATATTGCTTGTATCATAAATACAGCGAATATGGACATTGGTTGCTTTTGCTTTGAGCTGTGCCAGTTTTTTTACTATAGGTTCAAGACTTTCCGGTTTTTCTTTTGCCATGGTCTTTCTAATAATAGTTTTTTCCAAGCCTCTGATACGTGGCGTGATGCTTTTTATGGCATTCATGGTAGTTTGTCGTACGATAAGAAGCTTCTCTTTTTGTGGGACGCTGAGGTTCAGATCGCTGTTATCCCATTGCTGTTTGAGCAGTTTGGTCATGTGAGGCATACCGTTGGGAATAAGAAATTGCGATGATTTTTTAGGGGATTTTATCGCATTTTGGGTACTATGGCATCTCTTTTTAGGCTCTTTTGCTCTCTTTTCAACACTCTTGCAAGCGTGTCCTTTTGATACTGCTGAAGTAGAGGTGTCGTTCGTAGAGGCAGTGCCTATTATGGGCATCGCCAGAGCTGTTAATGCAAGGGTTTTTAATAGGGTCATGATAAGTTCCTTATAGTGTAAAAGTATTGTATTCAAGATATATGAACTATTTATGAATCGGGTCATTCGTGCGGTCGGCTGTTCGGATAGTAGGTACGTATCCCCTCGAGAGTACGTCCCATATTAAGCAGTAACATATCGGCAATCACAAGCGCCGCCATCGCCTCACAGACAATGGATCCGCGAATGGCAACACAGGGGTCGTGACGCCCCTTCAAGGCGATACGACTCTCTTCATGGTGCGTTGTCAGTGTGTTTTGCTCCATAAAAATGGAAGGGGTCGGTTTGAAGTATATCTTCATGGTGACATCATCTCCGTTGCTAATTCCTCCCAAAATACCACCGGAGTGATTGCTTGTAAATCCCTCTTTTCTCAAGGCATCATTGTTTTCCGAGCCGCGTAGACGTGCACTCTGCATGCCTGCACCAATTTCTACGGCCTTAGCGGCATTAATTCCCATCATGGCATCGGCCAAAAGGGCATCGAGTTTATAGTAAATCGGTTCTCCCAGACCAATAGGTAACGAGGTGATGCTAAGTGCTACCACACCGCCAACTGAGTCATGGGCTTCTTTTGCCTCTAAAATTGCTGCTTTCTGGGCTGCTTCTACGGTTTTGTCAAGAGCATAAATCTCACTGTGTAGGGCATGGGAAAAATCATAATGGGTCGCATCAATATCGGCAATACTGCAGATACCGCTTTGAATACCGATGCCGAGCTCTTTGAGCAGTAGTTTGGCTACGGCACCGGCAGCGACACGAGCCGCCGTCTCCCGTGCTGAGGCTCTTCCACCGCCGCGGTAATCACGAATTCCGTATTTATTCCAGTAGGTAAAATCGGCATGCCCGGGACGGAACAGATCTTTAATGTTTCCGTAATCCTTGCTCTTTTGGTTGGTATTGTAAATGATCATGGCAAGGGGTGTTCCCGTGCTTTTTCCTTCAAAAGTACCGCTGAGAATTTCGACGCTGTCAGATTCTTTCCGCGCGGTGGCAAATACGTTTTGTCCAGGACGGCGACGGTCGAGTTCTTGCTGAATGGAGATTGTGTCAATATTAAGCCCCGCAGGTAGCCCGTCGATGACACAGCCGATGGCACTACCGTGAGACTCTCCGAAGGTCGTGAAGCTAAAACGGATTCCAAAGCGGTTCATTGGTGCTCCTTCTTTAATTTTTTCAGAGCAATTTCTGCCGCTTCTTGCTGGGCAATCTTTTTACTTTTTCCCGAAGCAGTCGCATAACATTTATTGTCAATGTAGAGGGCAATTTCAAACTCTTTTTGATGGTCGGGCCCTTTGCTGCTAACAAGTCGATACTCCGGCGTGACGCCGAAATGTGCCTGTGTCAGTTCCTGTAAAGAGGTTTTATAGTCCTTAAAAAGGGATTCGAGCGAGATCTCCTGGTAGTTGTATTCGAGGAGTCTTATAGCAATATCTGCGACGGTCTGGAGTCCGGCTTCAAGGTAGATAGCTCCCATAACTGCTTCAAATGCATTGGAGAGCAGTGAAGATTTGCTTCGTCCGTCATTATTCTCTTCTGCATTAGACAAAAAGATGAATCTTCCGAGCTGAAGTGCATTAGCCAGTTGGGTAAAACTGCTCTCATTAACTAATGAAGCGCGCATTTTGGAAAGTTTGCCTTCATCGTGCTGAGGAAAACGCTGGTAGAGGTATTCACCGACAACAAGATCGAGTACGGCATCGCCGAGGTATTCAAGCCGTTCGTTATTGTAGGGATGTTTATAGCTCTTATG
>JALUJE010000188.1 GCA_027057185.1 Helicobacteraceae bacterium
CTTTTAAAAGACATTAAAAAAGATATTTTTACCATCAATGAAAATATACCTGTCTCCAAAGCACTGGATCTTTTTATACATAAAAAAGAGCATATGTTTTTAGTTACGGATAATTATGATCAAACTGACGGTATTATCACTTTGGAAGATTGTGTTGAGACAGTTTTGGGTGTTGAGATTATGGATGAGAGTGACACCACAGAAGATATGCGAGAGCTTGCTAAAAGAAAGATGAAGCTTAAACGCAAGCTTCAGGGAAAAGAAGAAAGAGCAAAGGCTTAAGCCATAGCTTCTTTCATATCAACGCTATCTCCCACCTCTTCAACAAGCTGATCCATAAGACGGAAGAGTTCCATAGATTCTTCTTCAGCCTGTGTAAAGCGTTGTATAATGTCGTCTTTTGCTCCCGCTTTTGCCATACATGCTCCCCCTAGGGCACAGTCAAGATTCTCATTGATTAAATCGTGAAATCTTTTATGGTGTTGTTCCATTTTTGCAAAAGTATTATTGTTCCCTAGCATTTTTTTACCTTGCGAATAATACCAAGTACCAAAACCGCAATGCTGATAGTCTGCCTTAAGCTCTTTTGTGGCTGTTCCATTGACCACAGCAGAGTAGGCATTGGATTTAAATATAATGTGATGTATCTTGTATTGTGCAAGCAGCAGGGCAAAGCTGTTTTTATTGGCTTCCGTGGTAACTACCTGCATATTTGTATTGAGTGTACCAACTGTTTGGGCAAATTTATCCATCGTTTCATTTGCATTATTGGCAATCTGACTCATATTGGAAGCATTCTCAGAGATACCGCTGGATTGTTGTTGCAGATTTTGTATGGTGATGCTAATCTCTCCGGTTGCCTTGCTTGTTCTCTCAGCGAGTTTTCTTACTTCATCGGCAACTACGGCAAAACCGCGTCCGTGTTCACCGGCACGGGCGGCTTCAATGGCGGCATTAAGAGCTAAAAGATTGGTCTGGTCGGAAATATCTTTGATGAGTGTTAGAATATTGCCGACCTCTTCGGCACGTTCAGAGAGACCCTCTACCGTGTGGGTGGACTCTTCAGAAGAGAGATTGAGTGCCTCCAAGGTAGCCGAAATATTTTCAGATTGTTCCCCAAGCGTTTCAATTTTATGAAGCATCTGTTGCGAACTCTGCAAATTTTCTTTCGAAGAGCTGACGGATGCATTCATATTTCCCTGAATGTCCATAATGTTGTTTTTAAGATGCTCGTTCTGATACTGCATGAGTACTAAGAAATTGTCGCATGATGAGGTGTTCTCGGTATGAAGTTGTTGTTCCAGCGCTGCTATACGATCTTCTAGCCGTGCATTCTCTTCGTGCAAACGGCTGTTTTCGTCTTGTAGCGCATTGGCATCCGTCTGCCGTTGATCTCTTTGTGAAAAAAAAGACATCATCCTTCCTTGGTTAAAATTAAACAATAAAGGTGAGTATATAATATTTTTTACAAAACTTTACTTAAATAGTATGTTTAATCGTTATTTGATGGTGTCATCAAACTATTGAGAAAACTTTCCATGTCATATTTAATGCGATATTCGGGGGTCATAATATGAATGAGAATATCTCCCAGATCAATAACAATCCACTCGTCACTCTCTTCGATGCCTAAAAACTGCTCTTGAGGTTTGAGTTCTTTTTTCAGATGATCGAGCAGTGCCTCGGTATGACGTACACCTAATGACGACGCAATAATGACATAATCGACAAAATAATCCTTAGTACTCAGGTCAAAGGCCTCAATCGACTCGGCTTTATGGGTATCTAAGATATGAGAGATGTTCTCAACTCGGTTTTTCATTGGTATCCTTATAATATGAAGTGATGGCATCACGTACCGGTTCGGGAATAAATGTTTCGGCATCTCCGGTTCGTAATGTCGTGGAACTAATGGGGACATTGACATGCAAATCCACATACTGTGGCGGTATTGTAACATTATCACGATGTGCAACAACAAACGTAACCATTTTTTCCAGCTCGGTATAGCGATGCCATTGTGTTAGTGTGGCAAGATTATCGGCACCAATAATGAAAAAGAGACGATCGGGCTGTTCTTGGTGTTGGACATACGTTACCGTTTCAATACTCGGCACGGCACGTTTTTGGGTGATCTCGATGTCGCTTATTGTCACCTTATCATATGCCTGAAAAATCTCTTGTAGCCATTTTAGGCGCAACGGAGCCGGTGCCACACCGGCAGTCTTAAAAGGATTGACATACGCAGGAACTATAATGAGCCTCTCAACACAAAGCCGCTCAAGCGCCGCCTTAACGACGGCAACATGTCCGTTATGAGGCGGATCGAAACTTCCGCCAAAAAGTGCAATAGATTTCATATGTTTTTAATCCCTATTATAGCTAATTTTTGATAACATCACCATATTTATTTTCAACTTTTAGGAATGTAAACATGGCATTAAAGATTGCAATTAATGGGTTTGGGCGTATTGGACGGTGCGTAGCACGTATTGTAGCAGATCGTGATGATGTAGAGCTGGTGGCTATTAACGATACGGCCACTATAGAGATGATGGTGTATCTGCTTCAAAATGATTCCGTTCACGGTACCTTCAAGCACGATATTGAAATGATTGATGCAGAGCATTTGCGCATAGCCGGAAAATCAGTACGTATTTTTTGTGATCGTGATCCTAGAAATCTGAATTTTGCCGCAGAGGGAGCAACGATGGTTCTGGAGTGTACAGGAGCCATCTTGACACAGGAAAAAGCACAGGCACATCTGGATAGAGGCATGGAAAAAGTACTCTTTTCTGCTCCGGCAAAAGACGACACTCCGACATTTGTTA
>JALUJE010000189.1 GCA_027057185.1 Helicobacteraceae bacterium
ATAAAATTTCTGCCAATACACAGGTACATACCCGTTCGGCACTAATTAGCTTATTTATTACGTCACTGGTATTGAGTTTTGCCAAGGCACTTTTTGTCTATTATGTTTTTTACAATAATGCGTATGCCACGATTTACGGCTCTTTTTCCATTTTGCTTTTCTTTTTTTTATGGATTTATCTCTCATGGATTATCTTTATTTACGGGTTAAAATTATGTTACATGATGGATCGCACCTACAAATATAAACAGCGACCACGGCAGTAGCGCCAATGCGGCATATCGGTAGCGCCATGCCAGGAGTGAGAGGATCAGATGCATGATGATGACGTTTAATGGCAGCAGTAATGTCATGGGGTGCGTGCCAAGTTGAAGGTAGTGCAGCAGATAGGTATCTAACAGGAATCCGTAAGAAAATACATGTAAAACGGAAGCCACGAGATACAGGGGCAAAAACAGTATGCTGGCTATGATGGAGAGCGGATGGTAGAGACTGAAGTTCCCAAACAGATAGAGTGAGACGGGCAGCATCATCAGGTAGACCCAGATACTTAGCCCTATGAGGTCGTAAAAGGCTTTTTTGCTCTGAAAATAGATAAGATAAACAACAATATAAAAGACGCCTGCTACCGAGAGCCAAAACCCCATAGAGAAGAGCAGTGAAGGCATCAGTGAGAGCAGGAGTGCAACCGTAAGAAAGAGTGTCTGCATGGAGAGGATTTTCATACCCCGATCAAAGAGAATAAAACCAATCAGCAGCATGGTATAGGCACGAAGCAGTGAGGGGAGCATTCCTAAAAAGTAGAGATAGGCGCTAATGACGACCCATACAAGAACAAAGAGGTCACGATGGGCGCTTCGGTAAGGAAAGTAACGTGCCTGAATGAGACGGTAGAGTGGACGTAACACGAGATACAGTAGTGCTGAGATCAGCCCCAGATGAAATCCGCTAATGGCAAGCAGATGGCTGATGCCCAGTGTCGAGAGTTGTGTCTGAAGCGCCTTGCTCATGGGATATGCCGTAAAAAGAGCACTGTAGAGTTCTGCAATTAAAGGGCTTTGATGCTGCGCTGCAATCCTGTGAGCCAGTGCCATTTTGGCATTGAGATCGGGATGGACTTTGAGAATTTTTGAGGGAAGATACCCGCTGGTGAGATAATCAAAAAAGCTGTAGTGACTGACCCAGATCCGCAAATTTAAGGTTCTGCCGACAAGATTACGAATATACGGTGATGCCGACGTATAAAAGGTATTGTGGTCGCTACGGAGTTTCAGGACATGGTAGGAACGGCCTTTTTTGTGTTTTTTGTACTGTTTGAGTACGGTAACATTGATGATGGCATCATCAAAGTCTGTGAGATGACGAAAGGAGTCATAACGCTGTAGCAATGAGAGGGTACCAATGATGAAGCAGAGCGCGATAAAGAGCAGTATGTCACGCCGGTCGGTAAAAAGCTGCGGTCGCTCCAGAGTCATATGGTTGGCATGGAGACGTTAGGCGCGACCCCCATATCGGCATCACTCATATCAATATTTTCATAAACAATTTCAGTTTTATTGTAGGTCGGAGTATCGACAAATCGGGTATATTTTTTTTGAAAGGTAAGCTTGACATGCCCCGTGGGACCGTTACGTTGTTTACCAATAATAATCTCCGCCTCTTCTTCATCTTTTTCGATATACTGGCTAATAAACTCTTTGCCCTCCTTGATTGCCTCTTTTTCACGCTCTTTCTCCTCTTTGTAGAGGTAGACATCATCGCGATAGACAAAGAGAATGATATCGGCATCTTGTTCAATAGAACCTGACTCGCGAATATCGCTGAGCATGGGGCGTTTATCATTGCGTGATTCCAGGCCGCGATTGAGCTGGGAGAGGGCAATAATGGGAATTTCAAGCTCACGGGCGAGCATTTTGAGTCCACGTGATATTTCACTAACCTCCTGATGACGGTCTTTGGTACCTACAGCACTGAGCAGTTGCAAATAGTCAATGACGGCGAGTTCAATCTCAGGATGCTGCGACTTGAGTTTTCGCAGTTTGGATCGCAGCTGGTTAATGTTAACCGTAGAGCTGTCATCAATAAAAAGCTTGCTTTGGTGCATGGCAGCGGTGGCATCTGTGAGCCGTTTACTCTCCTCGTCACTAATGTCACCCACACGCAGTTTGGTTAAATAGATGGACGTCTTAATGCTGAGCAGTCGTAGCATCAGCTGTTCTGAGGGCATTTCCAGTGAGAAAAATGCGACACCTTTTCCCGTGTCGATGAGGTTTTGTACCATATTGAGTACCAATGAGGTTTTTCCCATGGCAGGACGTGCCGCCAAAATAATAAGATCCCCCTTGCCAAAGCCGGTAGTCATCTTATTGAGTTCGGCAAACCCGGTATCGACCCCGACTAAAATGGAGTTGCCCCGGGCCTTCATTGCTTCAATGTAGGCCATGGTTTTGGTAGTCACCTCGGGGGCATCTTGGAAATCTGAGCTTTGTGAGTCCTGAGTAATCTCATAAAGTTTGCGTTCGACAATGTCAATGACCTCATCGCCGGGGAGTTCTTCTTCGACGGTGACACGTTTAATCTCGGTAGTGAGGGTTAACAGGTGGCGTTTGAGTGCCTTGTCTTTAACCTCCTCAACATAGGCAGTCGTATTGGAGATGGGATTGGCGGTTAAAATGTCCAGCAGGGCATTTTCATCGAACGCTTTTCGTCTGAGAAGCTCCTTTTTGATAAACTCTTCATCAATAGGTTTGTCACGGGCTGAGAGATCTTGCATGACACTAAAGATGTTCTGATGTGCAGCCAGATAGAAGTCATCAACATGTATTTGGGTTTCAATATCATCAAATTGGGAGGGTTCAAAAATAATAGAGCTTAAGATGGAGCGCTCAAATGCAATATTGTAGAGGGACTCTTCCATGGTTAATCTTCCTGCTTCGCCATCTTTTCTACTTCGTTGACAAAGCGGTCTACAAGTTCGTGCTCAGCGAGTTTGGCAACGACATCGCCTTTGACCATAACCAGACCGCTTCCCTTGCCGTAAGCAATGGCAACATCGGCGTGAGCCGCTTCGCCGATGGCATTGACCACACAGCCCATAACCGACACATTCAACGGGGCATTGATGTGCCGTGTTCGTGCTTCGATTTCACTAACGGCACGTACCAGATCGGCTTCAATACGCCCGCATGTCGGGCAGGAGATAATATTGAGACCGTCTTTGGATGCGCCACTGTCTTTTAAGATGGCACGTGCTACGGTAATTTCTTCTTCGAGCTCACCGGTAATGGAGACTCGCATGGTATCGCCAATGCCTTCAAGCAGCAGGGTACCCAGACCGATGGCACTTTTAACGGTGGCATGAAACTTGGTGCCCGCTTCGGTCACACCCAGATGAAACGGGTAGTGGTTTTTCGGACGTAAAAGACGGTACGCTGCTACGGTACGCTCAACATCACTGGCTTTGAGCGAGACTTTAATATCGGTAAAACCGAGATCTTCAAGAAATTTGATGTTATACTCTGCCGAGGCGACCATACCCGCGGCGCTTTGTCCGTAGCGATGGTCAAATTCTTTTTCGAGCGACCCGGCATTCACACCGATGCGTATGGGAATGTTGCGCTCTTGACATGCGGCAACAATATCTTTGACACGACGTTTTTCGCCGATGTTCCCGGGATTAATGCGGATGCAATCCACGACTTTTGCCGCCTCAAGTGCCAGACGGTAATTAAAGTGAATGTCGGCAACCAGAGGCAGTGATATCTGCGACTTGATGGCAGCAAGTGCTAGTGCATCCGCCATTTCCGGTACGGCAACTCGAACAATATCGCATCCGGCAAAGTGCAGCCGTTTGATCTGTTCGACGGTGGCATCAACGTCACGGGTTTTGGAGTAGGTCATGGACTGTACCGAGATGGGGGCATCACCGCCAATAAGTACGCCGCCGACATTGATCTGTTTCGTAGGTATGCGCGCTATCATAAGAGGGATTGTATCTCTTTAGATATTAAAATCAGGTTACAATACCAAAGGTCGGGGTTACAAGAGTCCCAAAAGGGCTGTAAGCAATACCGGTGGCGTAATGACCAGTCCGACTTTCATGTACTGAGCCCACGTGATGGTAACCCCTTTTTGCGCTAAAACATGTAACCACAGCAGGGTTGCAAGTGAGCCGATCGGTGTCATTTTTGGTCCCAGGTTTGCACCGAGTATATTGGCATATACCAGCGCCTCATTGCCGACATACCCGACGTGATCTATGGCAATATCCATAAGCATAATCGTAGGCATATTATTCATGATGGAGCTGATAAGAGCAGATAAAAACCCGGTTCCGATAATGGCAACAGTAGTGCCATAGTTGTTGAGATGTAGAATCCATGATGCGATGACTTCTGTTAGTCCGGCATTTTTAAGACCATACACTACGACGTACAGACCAATGCTAAACCATACAATCTGCCAAGGGGCGGCTTTGATGGTCATGATGGGTTTGACCGCCTTGTAACGTGTGGCAATAGCCAAAAAGAGCAGGGCACCGCCAAGTGCAAACAGGCTGATGGGAAGATGGTAGTAGTCTCCTATGAAATATCCTGCCATCAACAGTGCTAAAAACCACCAGGAAAAGCGGAACATCGTATGGTTTTTAATGACACTAGAAGCCTCCGGAAGTGTCGAAACATCTACCTTAAACGGAATATCTTTGCGAAAATAGATCCAGAGTACTACAATAGAAGCGACAATACTCAGGAGATTGGGGAGGAACATATTTTTAGCATACTCGATAAATCCAATATCAAAATAGCCGGCAGTAACGATATTGGTAAGATTGGAGATAATGAGCGGGTTTGAGGCACTGTCGCCGATAAATCCGCCGGCTATCAAAAATGCAAATATGGCGAGAGGGTTCATTTTAAGATATTTCATCTTGGCAAGTAAAATCGGTGTTAAAATTAGTGCTGCGCCGTCGTTGGCAAAAAATGCCGCTACCAGTGCCCCTAAAAGTAGAATGTAGACAAACATTTTATGCCCGTTTCCACCACTGAGTTTGGCCATTTTAATTGCCGCCCACTCAAAAAATCCGATCTCATCAAGCACCATGGAAAGAATAATAATTCCTATAAATGCTAAGGTCGCATCCCATACGATGTCGATGACCGTAATAACATCTCTAAGACTTACAACACCCACCAATAATGCCGCTACAGCACCTATGATGGCTGTTGTACCTATTGGCAAACCACGAGGTTGCCAAATTACAAATACCAAGGTGATTACAAAAACTACCAGTGCCAATACCATAAAAACTCCTGTCTATCCCATAACATTGTGTGACACTATAGCGAAATGATATGATTAAATCAACATATCTTGATATTGTTATCAAATTATACTATACTTTGAGTATCACAAAGGAGGTTTCTATGGAACTGTTTTTAAAAAGTGTCTCATCGCTCAATGATGCAACCAGAGTGCTCATATTGCGTTTTTTAGATACCTACGGTGAGTGTTGTGTTTGTGATTTACAACACTCGTTAGGGATGATCCAGTCACGACTCTCGCGCCACCTCAAAATTTTAAAAGAAGCGGGTTTCATACGGGTCGAAAGAAAAGGAACCTGGGCATACTACGCCATTAAAAGCCCTTTAGACACCTTTAGACGTGAGGCAATAGAGGAGATACGCGCGCTGGACATTATGCTTCCTAAACTTAAAAAAACATCTCAAACAGGAGTGTGTCCACTATGAAAAAGAAGGTCCTGATATTGTGTACGGGAAACAGTTGCCGCTCTATTATGGCAGAAGCACTCATAAATGCAAGATTGGGCAAGTGCATAGAAGCTCAAAGCTCCGGTGTCAAAGCAAGTGGAGCGGTCAATCCACAGGCAAAAGCCCTTCTGAAAGAAAAAGGCTACTGGAGAGATTCGTATCACTCTAAAGTCATAGAGACGGTGTTAGAGACCCCATTTGATCTGGTTGTTACCGTATGCGACCATGCCAAAGAGACCTGCCCGATGTTTCCAAGAGCCGTTAAAACCATTCATATTGGTATTGACGATCCCAGCGGAAAAGCGGAGGCAGAGTATGAAAAAACCTTGCATCTGATTGAGACAAAAGTGCTGCCCATCGTCAATGAAGCGCTGTGTTAATGTGGTATGAACTCTCAGAAACGTTTGTTCGAAACACTCTTGGCTTTGAGGGAAAAATAGCAGACGTGCTGCATTTTTTTCTATATGATACGGTAAAAATCTGCTTCTTGCTGGTTACCATTATTTTTACGGTCTCCTTTTTAAGAACCTGGATAAATACGGAATATGTTCGTGCACATTTGCAAGGAAAATCGGCACTTTACGGGCACATGGCAGCTGCTGGATTTGGGATTATTACGCCGTTTTGTTCCTGTTCTGCCATTCCGTTGTTTTTGGGGTTTCTGCAAGCCAGAATTCCTTTGGGAGTGACCTTCTCCTACCTCATTTCAGCCCCCATGAACAATGAAATAGCCATTGCCATGCTCTTTGGTATTTTTGGTTGGAAAATTGCGATGCTTTACATTCTTTTTGGTCTTACGGTGGCCATTCTCGGTGGCTGGCTCATTGGTAGGCTTTCTATGGAAGGTGAGGTCTTAATGCGCGTACAGCCAATATCAGAACGCTTAGAAGCACCCATGACAAGATTGCGTGTACAACAGCGTGTGAAAGAGGCGTGGCACTATACAGAAGATATTTTTAAAAAAATTTACATGTATGTCATGATTGGTGTGGGTGTGGGTGCATGGATACACGGGTATGTGCCTACAGATACCATTGTCCAATATACCGGAGCAGGGAATCCATTTGCCGTCATTGTTGCGGTATTGATGGGGATTCCCATGTATTCCAATGCCGCGGGAGTCATGCCATTGGTTGAGGTTTTGACTTCCAAGGGGATGCTGCTAGGAACGGCGCTGAGTTTTATGATGGCAGTGACTGCATTGAGTCTGCCCGAAGCGCTCATACTCAAAAAAATTCTCTCTCTTAAATTGATTGCGCTCTTTTTTAGTATTGTCGGAAGCGGCATTATTGTTATTGGGTATCTTTTTAACGCTATATTATGATTTTAGGAGGCAGAGATGACAATAGAAGTATTGGGAACCGGTTGTAAAAAATGTTTTGAGCTTGAAGCGGTCGTTAAGACGGCAATAGCACGTAGCGGGAAGTTTGTTCAGTTTGAAAAGGTCGATGATCTGATGCGAATCATGGAGTATCAGGTGCTAAGCACTCCGGGACTCGTGATTGACGGCAAGGTCGTCAGTACGGGAAAAGTACTGAGTGTCGATGAGGTGATGGCATTCATGAACGCGTCTGGTGCCTAGGTGAACGTTATTGGGTCCATATCGACCTCACACAGGGGATGCTTGGATGCTTGAATGACACGAATCAGATCGGTCGCCTTCTCACTGCGCAGCAGAATCTGAAAACGAAACTTTGAGGCGATCTTCTCAATGGGTGCCGGACCAAATCCGACTACTTCCACCTCAGAAAAGGGACGAAGTTTGCTTACGACGTCATGCATGGCATGTTTGGCTTTTTCTACGTTTTTATGGGCAAACAGGAGTCGTGCGAGTTTTTTATAGGGTGGGTACAGTGACGCCCTCAAGAGCTTCTCGTCTTCTAAGAACTGTTCATAGTTGTCAAGATAGGGTCGGAAGAACTGCTCATGAAAACTCTGAATCACTACCAGTGCCTCCTTTTTTCGCCCGCTGCGCCCGCTAATTTGTATGAGCAACGAGAGGGCGCGCTCTCTGGCGCGGTAGTCACTCAGTTGCAGCAGATGGTCCATCCCCACAATAACAGCAAGCGAAATATTATGATAATCGTGTCCTTTAGAGAGCATCTGCGTGCCGATGAGCAGATCAATCTTGCCCTCGTTAAAACTATTGAGCAGTGTTGTCAGCTTTTTTTGCGTGGTCACGACATCGCGGTCAAATTGTGCCACACGCAGGTGTGAAATAGCGCGCTGTATCTGCGCGAGGGCTTCTGCCGTGCCCAGACGTGAATGGCTCAGAGCACTGCTGCGGCATTTGGGACAGATTTGCGGAACGGTTTCGGTAAAGTTGCAGTAGTGGCATTTGACCAGACGATGGTTTTTGTGCAGACTCATGCCTACCGAACAGTAGGGACACTCGTAGGTAAAACCGCAGGCATCACAAATGAGGTATTTAAAATTGGCTCGTGTCGGAAGAAACATAATGGCCTGTTGTGCATGCGCAAGATTCTCTTGCAACTTGCTGATGATGTAGGGCGTGACGGCAGGGCCGTGTGCTTCAAAAACATAGCGTCTGCTGCCGTCAAAGTGGCTGCCTTTGAGGCGGTAATGGGGAAACTTGACGTATGAGCTAAGACTGGGAGTGGCACTGCCGAGCAGAACATTTACATGTAATTTTTTCCCCATATAGACCGCAAAGTCACGGGCATGATAACGTGGACGCGACGCCGATTTGTAGCTGTCGTCATGCTCTTCATCGACGACAATGAGTCCCAGATTGTCATGATGTAAAAACAGTGCCGAACGTGCCCCGGCAATAATGTCATAATCGCCGCAGTGAAGCTTTTGAAGCTGGTGCGCTTTCTGTTTTTTGGTGAGTTTTGAGTGCCAGTGAATGACCCGTTGGGGAAAATGTGCTTCAAGACGGTGGAACATCTGTGGTGTCAGGGAAATTTCGGGCATTAAAAAGAGTGCCTTTTTCCCTGCCTTGATGACCTCGGCAAACCCATACATGTAAATTTCGGTTTTTCCTGAACCGGTGTCACCAAAAAGTAGTGAGACGGGGTGCTGCTTTAAAAACTGCCATGCCGCGCGTTGCGAGGTACTGAGTGTAATGCGACATGAGGCGGGTGGCGGTGTTGTCGAAATGCACGCGTTGCGCTGCAGCGGGGTAAAGAGGGCCAGTGCCTCACCCAAAGCGCAGCAGTAGTATGTGGCAATAAACGCGGCAAACGTAAGATGCGATGGCGTGTAATACTGCTGAGTCGGCGCT